>NZ_JBAMDI010000007.1:0-171370 GCF_036961695.1 Pseudomonas sp. CGJS7
GGGTTTACCCGCGAATACGGTAGCGGCGGCAACGGTGAACGGCGGATGGAAATTGGCCAGCAGGCCCAGCCCCTTCGGGGCTTGAACCGCCCGTGGAATGGCGGCCCCGCCCCACCGAGGTTGTTACCTCAATAAACCGTGCCTTGAATCAAACGCAGCAGATACTGGCCATAACCGGTCTTGGCCAGCGGTGCTGCCAGCGTTTCCAACTGTTGGGCATCGATCCACCCCTGCCGGAATGCCACCTCTTCGGGGCAGGCCACTTTCAGCCCTTGCCGCCGCTCGATCGTCGCGATATACCCGCTTGCCTCAAGCAGCGAGTCATGCGTCCCGGTATCCAGCCAGGCATACCCGCGCCCCATGATCTCTACCGACAAACGGTGCTGCTCCAGGTACGCGCGGTTCACGTCGGTAATCTCCAGCTCACCACGCCCGGATGGCCGAATGCTTTTGGCAATCTCGATAACGTCGTTGTCGTAGAAGTACAACCCGGTCACGGCATAGTTGGACTTGGGTTTGGCCGGCTTCTCTTCCAGGCTGATGGCATTACCCTGCCCGTCGAATTCGACCACGCCATAACGCTCGGGATCTTGCACGTGATAGGCGAACACACTGGCGCTGCCCTGGCGGTCCATCGCGTTGCGCAGCAACTGCTGGAAGTCGTGGCCGTAATAGATGTTGTCACCCAGCACCAGCGCGGTGGGGGCGTTGCCGAGGAAGTCTTCGCCAATCAGGAACGCCTGGGCCAGGCCGTCCGGAGATGGCTGCACGGCGTAGGTGATGTTGATGCCCCAGCGGTGGCCGTTGCCCAGCAACTGCTCGAAGCGCGGGGTGTCTTGCGGGGTGGAAAT
Organism: Pseudomonas sp. CGJS7; assembly: GCF_036961695.1. Classification (NCBI taxonomy): domain Bacteria; kingdom Pseudomonadati; phylum Pseudomonadota; class Gammaproteobacteria; order Pseudomonadales; family Pseudomonadaceae; genus Pseudomonas; species Pseudomonas sp. CGJS7. Next base: position 852 of record NZ_JBAMDI010000007.1, read on the forward strand.
GATCAAGATGTCATGAATGCCCGCCAGCATCAGTGTGGTCAGCGGGTAATAGATCATCGGCTTGTCGTACACCGGCAGCAGTTGCTTGGAAATTGCCAGGGTCGCCGGGTGCAGGCGGGTACCCGACCCACCCGCCAGAATGATGCCTTTACGCTTCATAGTGGTCCTTTCTCGTGGATTTCCGTCAGCATGCGAGCCACACCCAGGCGCCAATCTGGCAGGGTCAGGGCAAAGGCCTTCTGCAGTTTATGGGTATCGAGACGCGAGTTGGCCGGCCGCATGGCCGCCGTCGGGTAAGCCTCTGTGGTCAAGGGGGTGACGTTCTCGGCATGAGCTTTCAGCGGCACGCCATGGACCGCCGCTTGCTCCAGTACGTAACGGGCATAGCCGCACCAGGTGGTTTCACCCTCAGCGGCCAAGTGGTACAGGCCAGCCAGGGATGGGTTGCGACGGGTGGCGACAATGGCGTGGGCGGTGACGTCGGCGATCAGTTCGGCACCCGTCGGGGCACCGTGCTGGTCATCGATCACGCCCAGGCTGTCACGCTCCGCAGCCAGGCGCAGCATGGTTTTGGCGAAATTGTTGCCGCGTGCGGCATACACCCAACAGGTGCGGAAAATCAGGTGCTGGCAACCGGCAGCCTGGATCGCTTGCTCGCCGGCCAGCTTGCTGGCGCCATAGGTATTCAGTGGGTCAACGGCATCGTCTTCGCGCCAGGGCTGGGTGCCCTGCCCCGGGAACACGTAGTCGGTGGAGTAATGTACCAGTAGCGCGCCACATTGGGCGGCAGCGCGGGCCAGCACGCCGACGGCGTCGGCGTTTACCTTGAAGGCTTGCTCACGGTCATTCTCGGCCTTGTCCACGGTAGTGTAGGCCGCCGCATTGACGATGACATCGGGGGCATAGACACGGACAGTTTCGGCCAGGCCCGGCAAGTTGGCCAGGTCGCCACAGTACGCCTGGCTGCGAGCGTTCAGCGCCAGCAACTGCCCCAGTGGGGCCAGGCTGCGTTGCAGTTCCCATCCTACCTGACCGTCCTTGCCCAGCAGCAGCACCTTCATGCAGAACGCCCTGCGTAGTTTTTTTCTACCCAGTCGCGGTAACTGCCAGACTGCACGTTCTGCACCCAGTCCTGGTTGTCGAGGTACCAGGCCACGGTTTTGCGGATGCCGGTTTCGAACGTTTCCGCAGGCTTCCAGCCAAGCTCCTGCTCCAGCTTGCGGGCATCGATGGCATAACGGCGGTCGTGACCTGGACGGTCGCTTACATAGGTGATCTGTTCGGCGTAGGGCTTGCCGTCGGCGCGTGGGCGCAGTTCGTCCAGCAGCGCGCATACGCGGTTGACGATGTCCAGGTTGGGCTTTTCATTCCAACCGCCGACGTTGTACACCTCACCGGCTTTGCCGGCCTCCAGTACGCGGCGGATGGCGCTGCAGTGGTCCTTTACGTACAACCAGTCACGAATCTGCTGACCGTCGCCATACACCGGCAGTGGCTTGCCGGCCAGGGCGTTGACGATCATCAGCGGGATGAGCTTTTCCGGGAAGTGATAAGGGCCGTAATTGTTCGAGCAATTGGTGGTCAGCACCGGCAGGCCGTAGGTGTGGTAGTACGAACGCACCAAGTGGTCGCTGGCAGCCTTGCTGGCCGAGTACGGGCTGTTAGGCTGGTACTGGTGGGTTTCAGTGAAAGCCGGTTCATCGGCAGTCAGAGAGCCATACACTTCGTCGGTAGACACATGCAGGAAGCGGAATGCCTGCCGCGCCGGCTCATCAAGGCTGCCCCAGTATGCACGCGCGGCTTCCAGCAACTGGAACGTGCCGACGACGTTGGTTTCGATGAAGGCTTGCGGGCCATGGATCGAGCGGTCGACGTGAGACTCGGCGGCAAAGTTGATGATGGCGCGGGGCTGATGGGCATTCAGTAATTCCGCGACCAGCCGGCTATCGGCAATGTCACCGTGCACGAAGATATGGCGCTTGTCGCCCTGCAGGCTGCTCAGGGTCTGCAGGTTGCCTGCATAGGTGAGTTTGTCCAGGTTGACCACGGGTTCGTCATCGCCGGCCAGCCAGTCCAAAACGAAGTTCGCCCCGATAAAGCCTGCACCGCCGGTTACCAGAATGGTCATGTTTGTCTGCTTCCGTTGTCAGGGTCTGCGCTTCCACTTTCAGGATTCTAGACTGTCGGCGGTTGATTCGAGAGCGAAGACGATGGCAACGTGATATTCAGGCTGTGACCGGGTGGATTGCTGCTATCGATTGGAGCCGTCCCAGCCTGTCTTTGACCAACGATTCCTTGCCACGCCGCGCTTGACTCCAGCAAGGGACTTCAGGTTACGCACATACAATACCGAAAAATCCTACAAGAACTCCGCTCAACTACCCAATAAAATACCTCCCCGCATTGCAACGCTAACCTCGCCTTCCTCTGTTCATGCCCCTTGTCACAGTCGCCTCATTCAGTATCATTAGCGGCCTCCCACACTATCGTGTCTTGCAGCTGGAGGGGCCGCGCCGGGACTGCTTGCGCCGCGCCATAACAAAAACAGGCTTTACGAGCCCGAACACACGCATAGGCGAACGGATATGCCGATGACAATTGAATTCGGCACAGGGAGATCATGTTGAATAGTTGGTTGAAGAAATCCCTGGCACTTTATTCAGCCAATGGCCTGAATTTTCTACTCAATATTCTGATCATCCCGATTGTTGTCTTTTTTATCGGCTTTGATGGTTACGGCTTCTATTCTGTCTATATCATTCTCTCCAGCACCCTGCTGTTTCTGGACTCGGCCCTGTCCAAGTCAGTCGTCAGCAGTGCATTCTCGGCAAGTAATCAACAACGCGCCCAGCTCATAAGCTCGTCGCGAGCTACCTACCTGGCTACGGGCCTGCTGTTGCTGCTGGCCACTCCCCTGGTCGCCCAGGGCGTCTCGCTCTTGTTCCCTCTACGTACCGAACAACTGGACCTGGCCTACTGGATTGGTGCCGCAGCGCTGATCGAGTATGTAATGGCGCTGCCTGGCCAGTATTTCCAAATGCTCAACGTGCTGCGCGGCAGGCACTACGCCTATGCCCAATACCAACTGTGCATACAGTTGAGTCGCTTCTTCACCGTCGCCGTCGTCGCCGCCAGCACCCAGCAAATCGAGTGGGTGCTAGCAGCTATTGTGCTGCGCAAGATACCCGACTACTTGATTCTCTGGCTGTTCTGGCGCAACCAGCCGACCGAGCCCAGCGACCATGTTGCCTGGCCATTTGTAGGCGCACTCTTGCGCCAGTCCGCCCCTATAGTGGGCGTTGCGCTCCTGCAGGTGCTGGCCACCGAGTTCATCTCGATCTACATCAGCCACGCCTACGGCGCAGAAACGCTTGGTAAGTACAGATCCGTCTACGATGTACTCAACAAGATATGGTTCGTCGCCACCCTTTATCCGGTGCTTGTGTACCCCAAGATCTGCCAATGGCTGGCCGATGAGCAAAAGCGCACATGGCTGCAGGGTATGCTGCCACGGATAAACCTGGGCAGCGCCTTGGTTTATGCCACCCTGACAATAGCGGGACTGGCCGTGTATCCATTGCTGGCTAGCTGGTTCCCGCCGCTGCAGGCAGCTGCACCGTTCGCAGCAGGGCTGCTGGCCGGTATTTGCATGTCCGGCCATGTTCGCCTGGGTTATGAGTTTCTTCAGGCCCAGAAAGATGCCAATACTGCCCTGCTGATTAACCTGCTATCGCTGGCAACCGGCGCAATCATCCTGTACGCGTTTCAGGGTAATGGCACTCGCGAGATCGGCTGGGCCTGGCTAGCGGCTCAGCTGCTTGCAGTGGCAGTCGTCGACTTGCGAAACGGGGCCCTGCTGGCCTCGCCGTGGCGTAAGTCCCTAATGGGCTTGTTACCGTGGCTAGGTGTCGGCATCGGCGTATTTGCGGCATCGTCAATTCACGGCACGCCAGGAGCAGTGTTCCTACTGCTTCTGCTAGCCGTATCAACAAGCTGCCTCGCCATCCATGCGAAGCGGTTGCGGGCTTCAGGTAAGGTGTAATGAGTAAGGTGAACTACGTCTCGGTCGGCGCCGCGCTGATCATTTTTGCATCGGTGGCTACGGCGCTGCGCTTTGGCAACCTGCCGATCGGCATCGGCGAAATAGCCATTATGCTGGTGTTTTTCTGGGCCCTGCGTTACAGGCGGGCTCTGAGCTACCTGAAGCACCCCGTTATGTTGTTCTGGATGGGATTCATCACCATTGCCGGGCTGGCAATGCTGTTCGGCACGGTCAAAGGCGCCAGCGCCACCCATACCGCCGCAGCTTACCTGTATTCGGCCAGTTTCTCCCTCATGGCACTGGCATGCATCGAACAGTCCACCAAGCAGCAGTTCGACGCTTTCATCAAGGCATTGACGATCATCCCGGGCATCATGCTCATTATCCCGTTCCTGTGTTTCCTGACAGACGCTAGCCCGCTGGCTGAAGCACTCGGGATGAATACCGATTTCCCGTCGCGGCTTTCTGCCTGGTCGACCAACCCCAACCAGCTGGCCCTGTTGTTGCTGCCAATACCGTTCTGGCTACTGGCGGTGTACCGAGATGCAAGCTGGCATGGTGGCCGCTGGCTGCGAAACTTCATACTGCTTTGGGCATTCTTCTTCCTCGGCATTTGCGTGCGCAGTGATGCGCTGCTGCTGGCTTGGTGCGCAGGTTTGCCACTACTGACGGGCGTGGCAGCAGCTTGGACGAGGCCGTTCAACTGGAAGCTGTTCGCCACTGCCCTCGCCGCATTTGTCCTGGCATTTGGTACATTCAAGGTTGTGATCGATGGCCCAGGCCGCGAGCAGTTGGTCAAAGCTGAGGCGTCCATTGTCGGTTTTGTGGCTTCAATGCTGGGTGAGGCACCGCCGGAACTCGGAAAAAGAACATTTGTGCCCGGTAAGTCCGACTCGGTGATTGGTGTCGGTTTTGACCAGAACAAGAGCGGTGTACGCAAGACCCTGTGGATCCATGCCTATGAAGCCTGGTTGCAGTCCCCCCTGATCGGGCATGGTCCTGGTGCATTCTCCTACCTTGATGACCCAACAGAAAAACAAGAGGCTCATAACCTTGGCTTTGACATGCTGACGCAGGTGGGCATCGCGGGCGTGCTAATGTTCGCTGCCTTGTACCTGTGGCTGCTGTTCACGGCGTATCAGGCCCGGGATCCCTATTCGCTGGCGGTCCTAGTGGTACTGATGCTCTTCTCCGGTGCCCACTTCATGCTCCGGCAGCCGGTATTCAGCCTTTATATGATCATCTGTGCCCTTGCGGTCAAACATGGCATCTTCACCACCATGCGTGACAAACCTCAATCCATCTGATTACCAAGAGATCGTGCTATGTGTGGTATTGCAGGGTTTTGGCACCCCAACAGCCAAGGCAGGTATGACGGACCAACCGCCCTGACCCGCATGACTGACGCTATTGTCCACCGCGGTCCGGACGATGCCGGCGCCTGGAACAATGGCGCCGGGTTGTTTCTCGGCCACCGCCGGCTGGCGATCGTCGACCTCAGTTCCGCAGGCCACCAGCCCATGGCATCGGCCACTGGCCGGTATGTCATTGTTTTCAATGGCGAAATCTACAACTTCCAGGCCCTGCGCAAGGCGCTTGAAGCAGCCGTGCCGGCCGCGCTGGCATGGCGTGGCCATTCGGACACCGAGGTCATGCTCGCAGCCTTCGAGCACTGGGGTGTTCAGGAAACCCTGCACAAACTGGTCGGCATGTTTGCCTTGGCAGTGTGGGACCGCAGCCGCGAGACACTGACCCTTGCACGCGATCGCATTGGCGAGAAGCCGCTGTACTACGGTTACCAGGGCAGCGCACTGCTGTTCGCATCGGAACTGCAGGCGCTCGAGGCTCACCCCGGCTTCAACGCCGAGGTTTCACGCGACAGCCTGGCACTGCTGCTCAAGTACGCCTATGTACCGGCGCCACACTCGATCTACCAAGGCATTCACAAGCTGCCACCGGGTACCTGGCTGGAGATTGATCGCGCGGCACTGGACAGCGGCGTGATCGGCACTCCGCAAGCCTACTGGCAGGTGCCTGAGGCACTCACCGGGCCGGGGGCGTCGTACACCGATGACGAGGCCATCGATCAGTTGCACACGCGGCTGCGCAACACCATCAGTGACCAGATGGTGGCGGACGTCCCCTTGGGCGCCTTCCTCTCCGGTGGCATCGACTCGACGCTGATCGTAAGCTTGATGCAATCGCTGTCGACGCAGAAGGTCAAGACCTTCACCATCGGCTTCGACAACCCCGGCTACAACGAAGCCGAACACGCCAAGGCAGTTGCCCGCCACCTGGGTACCGAACATACCGAACTGTATGTGTCAGGCACTGATGCACTGGATGTCGTACCACGACTGCCTGAAATCTACGGCGAGCCATTTGCCGATTCGTCGCAGATCCCCACCTACCTGGTGTCACGGATGGCTCGCAGCCATGTAACGGTAAGCCTGTCCGGCGATGCCGGGGACGAACTGTTTGGTGGCTACAATCGCTATCAGTACCTGCCCAAGGTCTGGCGCAAGCTGGGCGGTATGCCAGGCCCGGCGCGCAAGCTGGCCGCCCGGATGATCGAGGCGGCCCCACCGAGTCGCTGGGACGCCATCGCCAACGGTTTGAGCCCGATCACGCCTGCGGCCCTACGTGTGCGCCTGCCTGGCGAAAAACTGCACAAGCTGGCCGGAGTCATGCGCCACGGTTCGCCCAGCCAGATGTACGACCATGTAGTGTCGCAGTGGCAAAACGCAGAGGACGTGGTGATTGATGCCCGCCTACCTGGCATTGCGAGTGTCGACGGTAGCGATTTCGCCAGCTGGATGATGCGCCAGGACACCCTGACCTACCTGCCAGACGATATCCTGGCCAAGGTCGACCGCGCCGCCATGTCCGTAAGCCTGGAGACCCGCGTACCTTTCCTGGACCACCGCATTGTGGAGTTTGCTGCAACCTTGCCGATGTCGCTGAAAATCCGCAACGGCAGCACCAAGTGGATATTGCGCGAGCTACTCTATCGCTATGTGCCTCGGGAGCTCATCGAGCGCCCGAAAATGGGCTTCGGCATTCCGCTCCACGAGTGGTTGCGCGGTCCTCTACGCGACTGGGCCGAGTCATTGCTGGCCCCACAGAGACTGGCAAGCGAAGGGTACTTTGCACCAGGCCCGATTCGCGCCGTTTGGGAAAAGCACCTTCGCGGGCAGGGCAACTATCAGCAGCAACTATGGCCCGTCCTGATGTTCCAGGCATGGCTTGATCGCAAAAAAAACCGCTGAAAAACAGCTTTCATCATTTGAGGTATTTCGATGTATCCAAGAAAGGTATCAGTGGTCGGGCTTGGCTATGTAGGCTTGCCCGTGGCCGTAGCGTTTGGCAAGCATGGGGCTGTCATCGGCTTCGATATCAACGAAGGCCGCTTGCAGGAACTTCGTGCCGGCCATGACCGCACCAATGAAGTCAGCAACGAAGAGCTCGCCCAGGCGCAGATCGAATTCACCAGCAAGACCGATGTCTTGGCCAAGGCAGATTTTCATATCGTTGCAGTCCCCACGCCCATTGACGACGCGCACCAGCCTGACCTCACACCGGTGGTAAAGGCCTCGGAAACCGTTGCGAAGGCGCTGAAAAAGGGCGATATCGTCGTTTACGAATCCACCGTTTACCCCGGAGTGACCGAGGAAATCTGCGTCCCCATTCTGGAACGTATTTCCGGTCTTGCCTGCGGCACAGACTTTACCGTGGGCTATAGCCCCGAACGCATCAACCCCGGCGACAAGGAGCACACGTTCACCAAGATCAAGAAGGTGGTATCGGGGCAAGACGCCGCCACCCTCGAGATCGTAGCCGACGTGTATGCCTCAGTTGTCACGGCCGGGGTGCACAAGGCCGCATCCATCAAGGTTGCCGAAGCCGCCAAGGTCATCGAGAACACCCAGCGCGACCTGAACATTGCGCTGATGAACGAGCTAGCACTGATCTTCGATCGCATGGGCATCGATACCCTCGATGTTCTGGAAGCCGCTGGCACCAAGTGGAACTTCCTGAAGTTCAAACCCGGTCTGGTAGGTGGACACTGCATTGGTGTCGACCCGTACTACCTGACGCACAAGGCTGAAAAGCTCGGCTACATCCCGCAGGTCATTCTGGCAGGGCGGCGTATCAACGACAGCATGGGCGCCTTCATTGCACAGCAGACAATCAAGCAGATGATCCATGCCGGTCACCCGATTGCAGGCTCCGTGGTCACCCTGCTGGGCCTGACCTTCAAGGAGAACTGCCCGGACCTGCGCAACTCGCGCGTCATCGATATCATCCGCGAGCTCGAGGACTTCGGCGTCAAGGTCCAGGTGTTCGACCCCGAGGCCGCCGCCGAAGAAGCCGAACACGAGTATGGCGTCACCCTGCTGGATCTGAACCAGCTCAAGCCCGCCGCCGCAGTGGTCGTCGCGGTTGCCCACGAAGCGTACGCTCGCTGGACGCCCGAGCAATACCTGAAGCTGATGCACAACGCCCCCGTCGTCATCGACGTCAAAGGGGTTTGCGACGGCCCGGCCCTGGAACAGGCTGGCGCACGGTTCTGGCGCCTGTGATGGAGAATGGCATGAACACCTACCAAACACTGCTCGGCGAACTGGCTGCGGTACCGCGTACCTGGCTGGTGACTGGCGTTGCCGGTTTCATCGGATCGAACCTGCTCGAAACCCTGCTGCGCCTGGATCAGAACGTTGTTGGTCTGGACAACTTCGAAACCGGCCACCAGAAGAACCTGGACCTGGTCCAGCAAGCTGTGCCAGCTTCTGCCTGGGCACGGTTCAAATTTGTGCGGGGCGACATTCGTAAGCTCGAAGACTGCCAGCTCGCCCTGGCAGGCGGAGTCGACCATGTACTGCACCAAGCGGCACTGGGTAGCGTGCCACGATCGCTCGAAGATCCGATCCGCACCAACAGCACCAACATCGACGGGTTCCTGAACATGCTCGTGGCCAGCCGCGATGCAGGCGTCAAGCGTTTCGTCTATGCGGCGTCCAGCTCGACCTACGGCGACCACCCGGGTCTTCCCAAGATCGAAGACCGTATTGGCAAACCGCTGTCGCCCTATGCGGTTACCAAGTATGTAAACGAGCTGTACGCCGATGTGTTTGCGCGCTGCTACGGCCTGCAGACCATCGGCCTGCGCTACTTCAACGTGTTCGGCCCACGGCAGGACCCCGACGGCGCCTATGCGGCAGTCATTCCCAAGTGGTTCGGCGCATTGCTGCGCGACGAACCCATCCATATCAACGGCGACGGGGAAACCAGCCGGGACTTCTGCTTTGTGGCCAATGCCGTGCAGGCCAACTTGCTGGCAGCGACCACCGAGAACGCCGAAGCATGCAACCAAGTCTACAACGTGGCCGTGGGTGACCGTACGACACTGAACGAGCTGTTCGGGCATGTCCGCGGGCTGGCCGCTATCTGCAAGCCGGAACTCAAGGACGTGGCCCCAGTCTATCGAGATTTCAGGGCCGCCGACGTGCGCCACTCGCAAGCAGACATCAGCAAGGCGCAAACCTTGTTGGGTTACGCACCGACACATCGGATTGCCGAAGGCCTGCAGGATTGCGCCGCCTATTACATTACCCATGTAGGGAAATATGTCTAAAATCGCCGTCATTGCCGGGCATGCCGAATCGCTGATTCGGTTTCGCGGGGACCTGCTGGACGCACTGCGCGCCAATGGCCACGAAGTGGTGGCCATTGGCCCCGAAGATGATGACTCTGTTCGCCAACGCCTTGCCGAAAGAGGCGTCGGGTACCATGTGATCCCCATGTCCCGCGCAGGCTTGAACCCGTTCGCCGACCTAAAGTACATGCTGCAAGTCAGCCAGTGTCTACGCGCTGTCAAGGCTGAAGTGGTGCTTGCCTACACGATCAAGCCGGTCGTATATGGCTTGCCTGCTGCGGCTCTGGCCGGGGTCAAGCATCGCTATGCGCTGATCACCGGGTTGGGCTACGCCTTCACCGATGTAGACTCGAGCTTCAAGCGCAAGCTGATCAACCGTATCGCCTCCGGGTTGTATTGGTTTGGCTTGCGCTTCGCTCATGGCCTCTTCTTCCAGAACCCGGACGATCAGCAGTTGTTCAAGGAACAACGGCTGGTCAGGCCTGCGCTTCCCACCTGGGTCGTCAACGGCTCAGGCGTCGACACGCAACGCTACCCGCTGGCCCCACTGCCGTCCCAGCCGCGCTTTCTTTTCGTGGGCCGGTTGCTCAAGGACAAGGGCGTGCTCGAGTACGTCGAGGCGGCCCGCACGCTCAAGGCCCAACACCCTGACGCCGAAGTACACTTGGTCGGCCCGCTGGACTCGAACCCGTCAGGCATCAACGCAGACGTTGTAGAGGGCTGGGTGAGAGAAGGCATCGTCCAGTATCACGGTGCTGTCAGCGATGTGGAACGCTACCTGGCCGCCTGTAGCGTGTTTGTATTGCCATCGTACCGCGAAGGCACGCCACGTTCAGTACTTGAAGCCATGTCATGCGGGCGGGCAGTCATCACAACCGACGCGCCTGGGTGCCGCGAGACCGTGCAGGATGGCGTCAACGGTTTCCTGGTTGCTCCGCGTAACTCGACTGAACTGGCCGAAGCCATGCTACGCCTGGCCGAGTCAGCCGAGCTACGTGAAAACATGGGGCGCACGAGCAGGGCGCTGGCCGAGGAAAAATACGATGTTCACCGTGTGAATACGGCCATGATCAAGGCAATGAAGCTGAGTAACTAACAAAAAGGCGGCCGACTGGCCAACAAGGAAACGCCACTAACGCGGGATCGTGATTCGCATGTTTAGCAAACGCCATGTATTCGATGCGGTTTCCAACCCGCGCAATGTCGCACTTGTTGCTGTGGTAATGATGGCGATCCTCTTCTGCATCTGGCTGATACCCCCTGAGTCTGTAACGCTGCAACAGGCGCAGGCCTGGGCAACGATAGGCATGGTGGGGGTGCTGGCCTTCATGATCCTCTCCAGCGCCCTGGTCCATCACACGCTGGTGCACAGCTACGTCCTCTTCCTTGGCTGCGCGTCGCTGTTCATTGGTGGCCGCCACATCGCTTATGCCATGGGTTTTGACGTGGCAATGCTGAAGATGGAGAGCAATTTCTTCGCCGTACACCGGCCGGATTTCGTCTCCATCGAACTCACGGCATATGAGGGCCTTCGGCTGACGCTCTACCTTGTGTCATGCCTGCTCGCCATGCATGCAGGGTATATGGTCAGCCTATGGAAAAAGCCGGCAAGCAGCGCCGGTAACCGGGACATGCAGTGGACGTCATACCTGCGCATCCCGGCCCTCGCATTGGCTGCGGTTTCCACACTAGCGTTCATGGTCAGCTTTCCGGACGCTTACCGTGCCGTTCATGGCAGTGGCTATATCTCGTTGTATGAATCTGCTTCAACCGATTTCACCACCCGCGGTAGCACGGCCGCGCAGTATGGCCTGCTGTTGGCGTTAGGCCTGGCCTTCGCTTCGCAAAGCAAGCGACTGGGCTGGTGCATTCTGGGGTTGCTGGCCATCTACTACACTGCCAACCTGCAATTGGGTGTTCGTGGCGGGATCATGGGCTTCGCCCTGTTATGCTTCTGGCTGTTCCACATCAAAGTACGGCGTATCAATCGCCTTGCCTTGCTGGCGATCCCACTGTTGCTGGGCGGCATCGTTGTCTTGGCTGCGATGGGAAATCGTGGTATCGACTTTGGCGAAAGCACAGTGATGCTCCTCCCTTGGTTCATTGACAACCAAGGGCTGACCGCCCTGTACGTCCACTCGGCCCTGCAGATCGACCACTACCCCGCCCTCGCTTATTTGCATGGTGTGTTCCCGATAACTCCGGCGCTGGCCGCGCTTTGTGGCACCAGCATTCCGCTGGATCAACTGTACTTCGGGCAATACCTTTCGAAAATGGCGCTTGCCGGCGATGCCTACCAGAAAGGGTTTGGCATGGGCTGGTCGCTGTTCGCAGACTTTTATGCCTATACCCTGTGGGTGCCAGGTGCCTACCTGGTTGCCGCGGCTGGTTTCGGTGCCCTGTTGGCCAGGCTGGTCAACGCCACCCACCCACTGGTTTTTGGCGCCCACGTGATGGTTTTTGTAAAGCTCATGCTGCTGCCTCGCACAGGGCTTTACAGCATCATCCCCTTCCTGCTGGTGTATGCGGCAATCGTGCTTGCCTGCTATCTCTGCGCTCGCCTGTTAGCGCGCAGGCCAGGTCAGGCCTGATTCAGGCAACGGCAGGTGCATCGCGCCTGCCGCTCAATTGCGATTCTGCTTCTACTCTCGAGCGCTCAGTGCAAGGGGCGCAGTTCATCCACTTTGCCCAGACCACTCCGCTCGAGCCCGAACAGTCGATTACGGATGATTACCGCACACATGACCATGTAAAGCGTAAACACCGGCTGGCGGAGCATGAAATGGGCGCCGGAGAACACCATCAGGATCACCAGCAAAGTAATCGAGTAGGGATCGCGCGCCTTGATGGCGCCGGCCATCAACCAGAGATACAAGGCGGCAAACAACAGGACTCCCACAATCCCCACCTGGGTCAGCATGTCCAGCAACAGGTTGTGCGCCTCCTGCCTTTGCTCAGGCGAATCCAAGTAGGAAAATGCGCCGGGGCCATGGCCCACGATCGGCGATAGCTTCCACACTTCCAGAGCATGGATCCACAGGGTTTTACGCACGCCGGCCTTGTTAGGGTCCATGCCTATGCCCAGCGCAGAATCGGAACGCCCGAATGTGGGCTGGCCAGGATTGAGTGGATGCTCGACATCTCCAGCCGTTTGCGGCGCAAGCGCCTTGGCACGCTCCAAAATGGTGTATAGGGCAGAACGCTTGCCGTCCGTGCCGTCGTCAGTCTTCTCAGGCTCGTGCGATGCCAGACGCTCGACCATATCCGCCCTCATCGCCTGGAAAAACTGTTGGCCTGGGCCATCGAAGAAAAACTTGAAAGAGCCAAATGCAAGCACGAACGCCGCAAGCATAGTGGCAAAAAACTTCCAGTTCATACGCCCCAGCCACCACCAGGCCATGCCCGTGAGCAACGGTAAGCCGATGCACCACGCCAACAGCAATGCGTCGCTCCTTACGCAGAAACCCAAAAAGAAGAAGAACCACAAGAAGAAGAACTTCTTGAACAGCCGCAAACCCTGCCACTGGGTATTCTGATAGATAGCCGCCAGCCAGATCGGCACCGGTAGCAGGAACAACGCCAGTTGGTTAGGGTTGGTTGACCACGCCGCCACCCGCGATGGATAGAACGTCGTATTGATCTCCAACATGTCAGAAAGCCAGACACTGCCAATCAGGAAGATGAACAGCGGAATGGCCAGTAGCAGCACGGGAATCGTCCCCATGGCCCGAATGAACCGCTGGAACCCCAGCTTGTCCAGATCACCGACGTAAGCCAGTACTATCAAGGTAAAGCCCGCTGCATAGATATAGGCAATCGAAGTGTGGATCGTACCTTCACCCTGCACCTTCCTCACCAGATAGCCGACGATGGCCGTGGCAATGAACGCGAACCAGAACAGCATCAAGGGATGCTTGAGGTTCTGCAGGAAATTCCCGCGCCTGAGGAACACACAGGCCGCCAGCACCACGATGACTTCCCCTATGCCCACCGGCAACCCGGGGAAACGCAGCATGGTTGAAACCGACAGAAATGCGACCAGTGCCGCAATTACAGGTACAACACTACTTTTGTGCATTGGAGAACGGATCCTTTCATCAACGACAAGCGGGATGGCTAACTATCGGAGGGGGGGCGCTTTCACCACGAACATCGCGCCCGAGTATGCCATAGGCCTCAAGGCGCATATTCAGTTCCGTTTCGAATATCGATATCAGCGAAAAAGCTGGCCAGCCGGCTCATTCCAGACAAGGCCCTTGGAGTAGCGTAACGCTCCCAATGGCCTCAACGGGCAGGCGCACTCACGGATCCAGCCGATGCTGCTGGTAGAACCAGTCCACAATCTCGCCATCCGGCTTATATCCACTGACAGAATCACGCAGCAGCTGGCGCACACGTGCATAGTCATCCTGTTCAACCGCAGCGACCAGTTCGCTAAGCGTTGATTTGAGCACCTCCCAAGGCAGGAAGTCTTCATGGGCGCTCATGATCATGGGGTGGGAGGTGGCAATCACGCCATCACCAATCAACAACTCTTCGTACAGTTTTTCACCTGGGCGCAACCCTGTGTATTTGATGGCAACATCACCATGCGGGTTGCGCTCGGAACGCACGCTCAGCCCGGAAAGGTGGATCATTTTTTCCGCCAGCTCGGCAATTTTCACCGGTTCGCCCATATCAAGCACAAAAACGTCGCCGCCACGCCCCATCGAGCCGGCCTGGATCACCAGTTGCGCGGCTTCAGGAATGGTCATGAAGTAGCGCGTGATATTCGGATGTGTAACCGTCAGCGGCCCACCCGACTTGATCTGTTTATGGAACAGCGGAATCACCGATCCTGACGAGCCCAGCACATTACCGAAGCGCACCATGGTAAAGCGTGTCTTGTTTACCTGGGACACGTTATCAACATCCCCCCAAAGCACCGGCGCTGCCTCACGGCTTAGTGCCTGCAACGTCATTTCGGCCAAGCGCTTGGTGCTGCCCATGACGTTGGTCGGGCGTACCGCCTTGTCCGTCGAGATCAGGACGAAGTTGGACACCCCTGCCTGCAGGGCCGCCTGGGCCGTATTTAGTGTACCCATGACATTGTTGAGCACGCCCTCTGCAATGTTGTGCTCAACCATAGGCACATGCTTGTAGGCGGCCGCATGATAGACGGTGTCGACCTTCCAGGCTTTCATAACCTCCAGCAACTTCGCCTCATTGCGTATCGATCCCAGTATCGGTAACAGATTTACCGACAGCGATTCGCAGTTGACACGCTGTTCCAGTTCCGAGTGGATGCTGTAGAGGTTGAACTCACTGTGCTCGAACAGAATCAAGGTTTTGGGCTTTGCTCCCAATATCTGCCGGCACAACTCCGAGCCGATGGACCCCCCCGCCCCCGTTACCATGACGCATTGCCCCTCTATACATCGAGAGAACAGGTCTTTTTGCGCAGGGACCGGGTCACGTCCCAGCAAGTCGGCAATATCCACTTCCTGAATATCGTCAACCTTCACTCGCCCACTGGCCAAGTCCATGAAGCCCGGCACGGTACGCACGTGCAAAGGGAACGATTCGAGATAATTCAGGATTTCACGGCGCCTGCCCCGGGTGGCAGATGGAACGGCCAACAGAATTTCCTGCGCGCCGGTCGAATCGATGAGTTGCTGGATGTGCTTTGGGGTATAGACCTGCAAACCCGCGATGACCCTGCCAGCAAGGCTGCGATCATCATCAATGAAGGCCACCGGGCGCATCTGCCGCCCCATACGCAACGCAACCACCAGCTGATTACCAGCCGAACCGGCGCCGTAGATGGCTACCTTGGGCAGCCCACTACTGCGATTCCCAAATGGCACATGCTGAACAGCGGCGTACCAGTCACCCAGGAAATACTGGCGCATGGCCAAGCGCAACCCCCCGATCATGATCAGGCTCAGCCACCAGTAATTGAAAATGACCGAACGCGGGACGACGGCCTGATGATTGCCAATGGCATAGACAATAACCGCCAGCACCAACGCCGAAAGGCTGACGGCCTTGATGATGGCAATCAGTGCGTCGTTGCCAAAATAACGCATCACCGCACGGTACAAACCGCAACGGACAAACAGGGGAACTGACACGATGGGAGCACAGATGAACAGCCAGCGGTGTTCCTCCAGAGGATTGATAGCCTCTTCGATACCCAGGCGCACCACGAACGCCATCCATAACGCCAACCAAATAAGCAGAACGTCGGAAACAACCTGGATCAGTCGCTTTTTCCTACGCGAAAGCCCTAGCAATAATGCTCGTGCTCTATCCATAATTCCCTCTAAACCCTGGACCTTTACGAACCGTATGAATGCAGTTCGGCCTCTATTATAAGACGTACTTCATTAGTCTTTTTTGGCGGCCTGGCGTTTCCAGCCGTGCGTCCGCACCGCGCAGCCTGGTCGCGCCAGGTAGGCAGAACCGGACGCAAGCCCCGGAAGTTCACTCGCCTTGCGCTTCCTGCATGACCTCACGCAAGACCTGACAGGTCTTGTCGATCTCGATACTGGTCAGTGTCGGGTGCACCATGAACATCAAACTGGTTTCTCCCAGTTGCATGGCTGCCGGCAGACGCGATGCAGGGCGCCATGGGGTGGCGTCAAAAGCCTTTTCCAGATACACCTCAGAGCACGAGCCCGAGAAACATGGCACGCCGCGGGCAACGATCTCATTGAGCACCCGGTCACGTGTCCAACCGGGCTTCAATGCCCCAGGCTCGACAAATACATAGCATTTGTAGGCGGCATGCACGCAATCCTGGGCAATGGCGGGCACACGCAAAGCGGCTTGCTGGCTTGCCACATCCCAGATTCTACGGGCGTTGGCCAACCGTGTTTCTTGCCATTGCTCCATCCTGCGCAGTTGAATGCGCCCCAGCACGCCCTGCACCTCCATCATTCGCCAGTTGGTGCCGAAGCTCTCATGCACCCAGCGAAAACCTGGAGCGTGCTGGCGTTCGTAGACTGCCTCCCAGCTCTTACCATGATCCTTGTACGACCACATGGCCGACCACAAGCTGCGATCATTGGTGGTGACCATTCCGCCTTCGCCACCGGTGGTCATGATCTTGTCCTGACAGAACGACCATGCTCCAACATGCCCGATGGACCCAACCGGGCGCCCTTTGTACCGGGCACCATGGGCTTGGGCGCAGTCTTCGATGACCTTCAGGTCGTGCTGTTCAGCTAACGCCATGATCGGATCCATGTCGCAGGGCCAGCCTGCCAGGTGAACACAGACGATTGCGCGAGTACGGGGGGTGAGCACAGCCTGGATGGTCTGTGCCGTGATGTTCTGGGAATCAAGATCGACGTCGGCAAAAACAGGTGTGGCCCCGGTATTGACGATGCTTGAAACCGAAGCCAAGAAGGTTCGCGAAGTGACAATCACCTCATCGCCTGCACCGATGCCCAACGCCTTGAAGGCGAGATCGAGGGCAACCGTGCCGTTGGACAATGCAATTGCATGGGCACAACCACTCCAGGCGGCAAACTCTTTCTCGAATTCGCGGCATTCCTGCCCTGTCCAGTAGTTGACCTTATTGGACAGAATGACATCACGTACCGCGTTGGCTTCTTCTTCAGTAAAAGACGGCCAGGGAGAAAAAGGAGAGTTCAGCACAGTTCACACCCACCCATTGCAAAATGAAAATTCATAAAATCAAACGCTTACAGTCAATTGAGCCATGCGCTCAGGATAGTCGATTTCAGCTTACCTGGTAGCAAGGGCTTTTGCAGGCACGCCCATTACGCACAGCCCATCCGACACATCGCTTACCACTGCCGCGCCGGCACCAACAACCACGTCGCTGCCGAGGCTGATCATCTGCCGGACACAGGCCCCAATACCGACCCAACTGCGATCGCCCACCCTGACGGCACCGGCCAGCCTGGCACCGGGACTGACATGAACAGCGCTCCCAAGCACACAGTCATGGTCAACGCTACAACCAGTATTGAGGATTGCACCAGAACCGACCCTCGCATCAGCGTTAACCACAACGCCGGCGAAAACCACAGAACCGACACCGATGATCGCATATCGGCTGACACAGGCCATGGGGTGAATCAATGACACCAAAGGTGCTCCGAGCCCCCCCAACGCCTCGAGCTTGGCCTGTCGAACTGCATTGTTGCCAATGGCAACAATCACTCCCTCGTACTGCCCAACCCGGGCGTGCAGCGCCGCCGAGTCACCGACTACGCACCAGCCGCCATTGTAGGTTCGACCTGGCCAGGCGTCGTCATAGAAATCGACCTGATCCCAGCCACAGCACAGCGCGGTATCGGCTACGACCTTGCCATGCCCGCTGGCCCCCAGCACGGCCAACCTCTTCATCGTTTATTGCCTGTGAACTTGGACATTGTGACATTGCCTTCGGCGCTAATGCCTTCTTTAACAACCACCTTTTTTATCGTCATGAACAGGATCTTGAGATCGAGCAGAAAACTTTGGTTGTCGACATACCATACATCGAGTTTGAACTTCTCATCCCAGCTCAACGCATTACGGCCGTTAACCTGGGCCCACCCCGTCACCCCCGGGCGGACTTCATGCCGGCGGCTCTGCTCCTGGCTATACAGCGGCAGGTACTCCATCAGTAAGGGGCGCGGCCCCACCAGGCTCATGTCGCCCTTCAATACGTTCCACAACTCTGGCAGCTCATCTAGGCTGCTTGCGCGTAAAAAACTGCCAAAGGGCGTCATTCGTTCGGCATCGGCAAGCGGTTGGCCATCGCTGCCTACGGCGTCGCGCATGGTTCGAAACTTGATCATTTCAAAGGGCTTGCCATCACGACCAGGACGAACCTGGCGGAACAGCACTGGCGAACCGAGCTTCTTTCGAATGTTCCATGCGACTACAGCCATAACGGGAGAGAGCAGTATGAGAGCGCACAGTGAAGCGCATATATCGATAAACCGCTTTAACATTTAGTTGACTCGGATATTGATGGAGGTGCGTGCACGCATTTAATCCTGTACGGAGGCGCTGGCTACCATTTTTGGTTCGATGAAGCCAACCGCGTATGTCTACCCGAGATTGTTACGCCAATCAAGGTGCCTTGATCAGCCTTTTGGCGTGCGCCGGGAAATGAAGCCGAACAGGTGAAGCCCCACTGACCCTCACGGTACTTAACAGATACCTTGTAGAGCCAGCTATTTCTGATCGACCGTAATTTCAGCTCCCCCGATACGTACATCAACGGTGACCCCTGCTTGCCTATAGCGGGAGAGCAGTACCGCCTGAAGCGTTCTTTTTGCCCCTTGGTCACCATGCACCAGCACCACTTGCCGGGGTGGCGGATCGATTTCGCAGGCATAGCGCACTAGGCCCTGCTGGTCCTTATGACCGGAGTAGCCGGACGATGTCAGCACTTTGGCCCTGATATCATACATCCGCCCATCCAGATCAACCTGCACAAAGCCTTGCGCTCCTTCGCTAGCCTGTATCACCGCCCCCGGCGTCCCCTTAGCCTGGTACCCCACAAACATCACCTCATGCCGCGGATCCCCCAGCATGGCCTTGAGGTAATTGACGATGCGCCCACCCGAACACATGCCATTGCCGGCAATCACGATCGCCGGTCGCCCGGTGCTCTTGAGGTAATTGACCACCTGCTGGTGGCGGGCATGGGTGTCCACACAGATCAGTTGGCTGAAGCCGAGTGGATCGCGCCCTGCTGCAACACGCGCCCTGGCTTCAGCATTCCAGTATTCGTGCAGCTCCCGGTACACGCGGGTGATGCGCTGAGCCAACGGCGAATCGAGGATGATTGGCAACTGTGACCAGTCGATTGGCTCACCGTCCGGAGCCGGGCCGGTAGTGTTCAGCAGGGCTTTGCGGTGCAGAATGTCTTCCAGCTCGTACAACAGCTCCTGCGTGCGACCAAGACTGAATGCAGGAATCAGGAGGGTGCCCTTGTCGGCGAGGGCTCGGTCGATGGCGTCTTCCAGCCGCTGACGGCGGTCGTCTGCCTGCGGGTGCAGGCGGTCGCCGTAGGTGCTTTCCAGCACCAGCACGTCAGCACGCTCCGGGGGCTGCACCGGGCGCAGCAGCGGGTTGCCACAAGCGCCCAGATCGCCAGAAAACACGTACCGGGTGTTGGTTTGCTCATGCTGCATATCGCACTCGACATAAGCGGAACCCAGCAGATGCCCTGCACGCTGCAGGCGAATACGACAGGCAAGACCAGGGCACTCAACCACCGTGTGCCACTGCTCGAAGGGCAGCGGCACGATAAGGTCACGGATGAAATCGAGATAGCGCGCCACCTGCGCAGGCTCGCTGCTGATGCTCAGCTTGTAGGCGTCTTCCAGCACCAGCGGCAGCAGCCGGGCCGAAGGCTCGCTGCACAGGATAGGGCCACGGTAACCCGCTGCCAGCAGCGCAGGGATGCGCCCAACATGGTCGAGATGGACATGGGTGATGACCAGGGCCTGAATACCCTGGATGTCAAAACCGAGGGGGGCGGATTCTGCACCGGGCGGCGCATCACTTCCCTGTTCCAGCCCGCAGTCGACCAGCAAACTGGTGGATGGGCCGAGGTGCAGCTGGTGACAGGACCCGGTGACACCCCGGGTACCACCGTGATGGGAAAGGCTGGGATATTCCATGCTGCGCACACTCGCCTGGACCGAAAATGAAGTGGACTATTACTCCATGACGGCCGACGCATGCATAGGTGAACCTTTCTTTAGTAGGTGTAGGAAATTTCCTTAGTTGCCGTTCAATGCCGCCTGACGAGCAGAAGCCCTGATCTTGCGCTTGCTGCGCTGCACGCCGTAGGCCCCCAGCAACGGCCCGACTGCCAGGCCAATGACCAAGGCAGCCAACACCAGGACAGCAACCGGCATGGCGGGTGCAGCCCAACCGAACAGGACCAATGACACGGTTTGCTGGTTCTCCAGCACGAAGAACAACACCACAGCCGCCAATAGCAGCACGAACACCGCCGCCAGGGCGCGCTTGAGGTTACGCATCAGATTGCTCCTTGTGGAATCAGGTGTGGGCCTCTTCATGCTCGTCTTCATTGACCCGGTCACGCAACTCTTTGCCGGGCTTGAAGTGCGGCACGAACTTGCCTTCGAGGCTGACCGACTGGCCGGTCTTCGGGTTACGGCCTACGCGAGGGGCGCGATAGTGCAGCGAGAAGCTGCCAAAACCGCGGATCTCGATGCGATCGCCGGTAGCCAGGCATTGCGACATCTGCTCAAGCATGGTCTTGATGGCCAGCTCCACATCCTTGGACGAGAGCAGCCCCTGATGGGTGACAATACGTTCGATCAGCTCCGACTTCGTCATATTTTTCCCTTCGTTATCAAGCAGCTAGATCATTGCTTAACCAGTTTGTAGCACGCTGGGAAGGATTTGAACAGGGTGGATCTTGACTTAATAAAAAAATTCAAGATTGAAGTAATTCAAGAATGGTCTACCGCTTAGACAGGCCAGTGGCGCCTGCTTCGCGGGTGAACCCGCTCCTACAACGGCGACATCGGCGTAGGAGCGGGTTTACCCGCGAACACCGGCGAAGTCGGTGCCATCCACCGCGCCGCCTGATTCGCGGGCGAACCCGCTCCTACACTGGCGACATCGGCGTAGGAGCGGGTTTACCCGCGAACACCGGCGAAGCCGGTGCCATCCACCGCGCCGCCTGATTCGCGGGTGAACCCGCTCCTACAACGGGCTTCGCCAGCCTGAAGCTGGCGTGTTCCAGCAGTGCCATCCGCCGCGCCACCTGGTTGCGGAGCAAAAAAAAGGGCGACCCGAGGGTCGCCCTTTTTACCGATCAAACAGAACTCAGTTCTGCTTGGCCATTGCTTCGCGCAGCAGCGCAGCCATGGTGGTGTCGGCAGCAGCTTCCGGAGCGTTTTTCAGGCTCTGGATAGCTTCGCGCTCTTCAGCGTCGTCTTTCGATTTGATCGACAGGCTGATAACGCGGGACTTGCGGTCAACGCTGATGATCTTGGCTTCGATCTCTTCGCCTTCTTTCAGAACGTTACGCGCGTCTTCAACGCGGTCACGGCTGATTTCGGAAGCTTTCAGAGTGGCTTCGATGTCGTCGGCCAGGGTGACGATGGCGCCTTTGGCGTCAACTTCTTTCACGATGCCCTTGACGATAGCGCCCTTGTCATTGACAGCAACGAAGTTGGAGAACGGATCGTCTTCCAGCTGCTTGATGCCCAGGGAGATGCGCTCGCGCTCTGGGTCAACCGACAGGATGACAGTTTCCAGCTCGTCGCCCTTCTTGAAACGACGCACGGCTTCTTCGCCGGTTTCGTTCCAGGAGATGTCGGACAGGTGAACCAGACCGTCGATGCCGCCGTCCAGACCAATGAAGATACCGAAGTCGGTGATCGACTTGATGGTACCGGTGATCTTGTCACCCTTGTTGAACTGGCCGGAGAAGTCTTCCCATGGGTTGGACTTGCACTGCTTGATGCCCAGGGAGATACGACGACGCTCTTCGTCGATGTCCAGAACCATGACTTCCACTTCGTCGCCAACCTGAACGACTTTCGACGGGTGGATGTTCTTGTTGGTCCAGTCCATTTCGGAAACGTGTACCAGACCTTCAACGCCTTCTTCCAGCTCAGCGAAGCAGCCGTAGTCGGTCAGGTTGGTAACGCGAGCCTGTACGCGAGTACCTTCTGGGTAACGGGCAGTGATAGCTACCCACGGATCTTCGCCCATCTGCTTCAGACCCAGCGAAACGCGGTTGCGCTCACGGTCGAACTTCAGAACGCGTACGTCGACTTCGTCGCCAACGTTAACGATTTCCGATGGGTGCTTGATGCGCTTCCAGGCCATGTCGGTGATGTGCAGCAGGCCGTCGATACCGCCCAGGTCCACGAATGCGCCGTAGTCGGTGAGGTTCTTGACGATACCTTTGACTTGCTGGCCTTCCTGCAGGGTTTCCAGCAGGGCTTCGCGCTCGGCGCTGTTCTCGGCTTCCAGCACGCTGCGACGGGAAACGACAACGTTGTTGCGCTTCTGGTCCAGCTTGATGACCTTGAATTCCAGCTCTTTGCCTTCCAGGTGGGTGGTGTCGCGCACTGGGCGGACATCAACCAGGGAGCCCGGCAGGAACGCACGGATGCCGTTAACGTCGACAGTGAAGCCGCCCTTAACCTTACCGTTGATAACGCCCTTGACCACTTCTTCGGCGGCGAAAGCTGCTTCCAGAACAATCCAGCACTCGGCGCGCTTGGCTTTTTCACGGGACAGCTTGGTTTCGCCAAAGCCGTCTTCGACCGCGTCCAGCGCAACGTGAACTTCGTCACCGACCTTGATGGTCAGCTCGCCAGCTTCGTTGTAGAACTGCTCGAGCGGGATGACGCCCTCGGACTTCAGGCCAGCGTGTACGGTAACCCAGTCGCCGTCGATGTCGACAACGATACCGGTGATGATCGCACCCGGCTGAAGATTGAGGGTTTTCAGGCTTTCTTCAAAGAGTTCTGCAAAGCTTTCGCTCATTTTAATTCCTGTAGATTCGGGCGAAACAGACGCCCATAACCACATTCCAGACAATGTGGGTTCGTTTTAAGTAAAGGAAAGCCGGCAGGACGTTGACTGGTGCCCCTGCCTGCTTTCCTGGCTATCAGATAAGGTCGCGCTGGGCGATCTCGCTTCTGATACGTTGCAACACCTGCTCGATGGACAACTCGGTAGAGTCCAACTGAATGGCATCGGCCGCTGGTTTCAGCGGGGCCACTGCACGTTGGGTGTCGCGCTCATCACGCGCACGAATCTCATCCAGCAGACTCGACAGACTAACATCTTCACCCTTGCCCTTCAACTGCAGGTAGCGGCGACGTGCGCGCTCCTCCGCGCTGGCGGTGAGGAAGACCTTCAATGGCGCATCCGGGAACACCACGGTACCCATGTCGCGACCGTCAGCAATCAGCCCCGGCACTTCGCGGAACTCACGCTGACGGACCAGCAGCGCTTCACGCACTGCCGGCAGCGAGGCCACCATCGATGCACCGGCACCGACGGTTTCGGTACGGATGACGTTGCTGACGTCCTCACCCTCAAGGATGATCTGTTGTAGCTTACCGGGCTCGGCAGCGATGAACTGCACATCCAGATGGGCGGCAAGCTTGGTCAGCAGCTCTTCGTTGGTCAGGTCGACGCCGTGGTTGCTGGCATTGAATGCCAGCAAGCGATACAGCGCGCCGGAGTCCAGCAGCTTCCATCCCAGCTCGCGGGCAATCAGCCCGGCGACCGTGCCCTTGCCCGAGCCGCTTGGCCCGTCGATGGTGATAACCGGTGCCATTGAATTCACGACTTGCCCTCTTCTGCCACGCGAATCCCCACTTCGGCGCACAGCGCCAGGAAGTTGGGGAACGAGGTGGCGACGTTGGCGCAGTCGTGAATGCGAATCGGCGCACTGGCGCGCAGCGAAGCCACGCTGAAGGCCATGGCGATGCGGTGGTCACCATGCCCATGCACTTCGCCGCCGCCCATCTGGCCGCCGTCGATGATGATGCCGTCCGGGGTCGGCTCGCACTTGATGCCCAAGGTGGTGAGGCCATCGGCCATCACCTGGATACGATCGGACTCCTTCACCCGCAGCTCTTCGGCGCCACGCAGCACGGTACGCCCTTCAGCGCAGGCAGCGGCCACGAACAAGACCGGGAATTCGTCGATGGCCAGCGGCACCAACGCTTCAGGAATGTCGATACCCTTCAGCTTGGCACCGCGCACACGCAGGTCAGCCACGGGTTCGCCACCCACTTCACGCTGGTTTTCCAGGGTGATGTCGCCGCCCATCAGGCGCAGGATGTCGATCACGCCAGTACGGGTCGGGTTGATGCCGACATGCTCCAGCACCAGCTCGGAGCCTTCAGCGATAGAGGCTGCGACCAGGAAGAACGCTGCCGAGGAAATGTCAGCCGGCACTTCGATCCGGGTAGCGGTCAGCTTGCCACCGGACTGCAGCGAGGCCACCGGGCCATTGCTGTCGACCGAATAGCCAAAACCGCGCAACATGCGCTCGGTGTGGTCACGGGTAGGCGCAGGCTCGGTGACAGTGGTCTTGCCTTCGGCGTACAGGCCGGCCAGCAGCAGGCAGGATTTGACCTGGGCGCTAGCCATCGGCAGCGTGTAGGTCAACCCTTTGAGCTTGTGGCCACCGCGGATGGTCAGCGGCGGGCGGCCGTCCGGGCCGGTCTCGACCACAGCACCCATTTCGCGCAGCGGGTTGGCCACACGGTTCATCGGGCGCTTGGACAGCGAGGCGTCGCCGGTCATGGTGACATCGAACGGCTGACCGGCCAGCAGGCCCGACAGCAGGCGCATCGAAGTACCGGAGTTACCTACGTACAGCGGCCCTGGTGGCGGCTTCAGGCCATGCAGGCCCACGCCGTGAATGGTCACACGACCGTGGTTGGGGCCTTCGATGACCACACCCATGTCACGGAATGCCTGCAGGGTCGCCAGCGCATCTTCGCCTTCGAGGAAGCCTTCGACCTCGGTAGTACCTTCGGCCAGCGAGCCGAGCATGATCGAGCGATGGGAAATCGACTTGTCGCCCGGTACACGGATCCGCCCGTTCAGGCGGCCACCCGGTTGGGCCTGGAAAATCAGATCGTTGGCGTTCATAGCGTCCACATAGGCCCGGCGGGCCAGGATTTTACTGAAATGCTCGCGGGCAACCCGTGCGCGGGTGAATACACCCAGCAGCTGGTGCCCATCCCCTTCAGCGATCGCGTCGCGCAGGGCGTCGAGATCACTGCGAAATGTATCAAGCGTGCGCAGGACAGCGTCGCGGTTGGCGAGGAAGATGTCATGCCACATGGTCGGATCGCTGCCGGCGATTCTCGTGAAATCGCGGAACCCACCCGCAGCGTACCGGAAGATCTCGAGGTTTTCATTGCGTTTGGCCAGTGAGTCGACCAGGCCAAAGGCCAGCAGGTGTGGCAGATGGCTGGTGGCGGCCAGTACTTCGTCATGGCGCTCGACCGACATGTGCTCCACATCGGCATCCAGCGCACGCCACAGGCGGTCAACCAGGGCCAGCGCGGCGGGGTCGGTTTCGGCCAGCGGCGTGAGGATGACCTTGTGCCGACGGAACAAGGTGGCATTGGACGCCTCTACCCCGCTCTGCTCGGAACCGGCGATGGGGTGGCCCGGGACGAAGCGCGGCAGGCGGGCACCGAAGACGGCACGCGCCTCACGCACGACGTTGCCCTTGGCGCTACCGACGTCGGTGATGATCGCATCACCCAGGTCGAGCAGGGCCAGGCGCGCGAGGACTTTTTCCATGGCCAGGATCGGTACGGCCAGCTGGATGACATCGGCGCCCACACAAGCGGCGGCAAGGTCTTCTTCGCAGCGGTCGACCACGCCCAGGGCCACGGCCTGCTTGCGCGAGGGGGCATCCAGGTCGACACCGACCACTTCGCGGCACAGGCCGCTTTCACGCAGGCCCTTGGCGAACGAGCCGCCGATCAGGCCGAGACCGACCACGACCAGGCGGTCGATGATGGGCGCGGGTTTGGTTTTTGCTGCATTTACCACTGGTGCGAACCCTGTTCTGAAATCTAGGTAGCCTGTGAGGGCCATTGGGGCCGCGGCGCGGCCCTTCGCGGGCTA
This sequence comes from Pseudomonas sp. CGJS7, assembly GCF_036961695.1. Lineage (NCBI taxonomy): Bacteria > Pseudomonadati > Pseudomonadota > Gammaproteobacteria > Pseudomonadales > Pseudomonadaceae > Pseudomonas > Pseudomonas sp. CGJS7. The sequence goes on from NZ_JBAMDI010000007.1 coordinate 27,170, forward strand.
GCCCGCTCCCACAGAGATCGGCATCACATGCTCACTGTGGGAGCGGGCTAGCCCGCGAAGGGCTGCAAGGCAGCCCCAAGGCCCCTGAATCAAAGCACCGCCTTCGGATAAGAGCCCAGCACCTTCAGCGCCACAGCCTCCTGGCTGATCTGCTCGAGCACCGCCTTGATCAGCGGGTCGCGGTGGTGGCCGACGAAGTCGATGAAGAACACGTAGGTCCACTTGCCGCTGCGCGACGGGCGGGTCTCGATACGGGTCAGGTCGATGCCGTTCTGATAGAACGGCACCAGCAACTCATGCAACGCACCTGGCTTGTTGCTCATCGAAACGATGATCGAGGTCTTGTCGTCGCCGGTCGGCGGTACTTCCTGGTTACCGATCATCAGGAAGCGCGTGGAGTTGTCCGGGCGGTCTTCGATCTTCTCGGCCAGACGGGTCAAGCCGTACAGGTTGGCCGCCATATCGCCGGCGATCGCCGCCGAGTTCCACTCACCCTTGACCCGCTTGGCCGCTTCGGCATTGCTCGATACGGCCACGCGCTCCACGTTCGGGTAGTGCGCGTCCAGCCACTTTCGGCACTGGGCCAGCGACTGGGCGTGGGAGTAGATGCGGGTGATGCTGTCGGTCTTGGTGTTCTCGCCCACCAGCAGGTGGTGGTGGATACGCAGCTCGACCTCACCGCAAATCACCATGTCATGCTCGAGGAAGCTGTCCAGGGTGTGGCTGACCGCACCTTCAGTGGAGTTTTCCACCGGCACCACACCGAAGTTGACGGCACCGGCCGCCACTTCACGGAACACTTCGTCGATGGCCGCCATCGGCCGACTGATCACCGCGTGGCCAAAGTGCTTCATGGCCGCCGCCTGGGTGAAGGTGCCTTCAGGGCCGAGGTAGGCGATTTTCAGCGGCTCTTCCAGGGCCAGGCACGACGACATGATTTCGCGGAACAGCCGCGCCATCTCTTCGTTGCCCAGCGGGCCCTTGTTGCGTTCCATCACGCGCTTGAGCACCGCAGCTTCACGCTCGGGACGGTAGAACACCGGCTTCTCGCCTTCTTTCAGCGAGGCCGTCTTGACCCGGGCCACTTCTTCGGCGCAGCGGGCGCGGTCACTGATCAGCTCGAGGATTTTCTCGTCGAGGCTGTCGATGCGCACGCGCAGCGCCTTGAGCTCCTGTTCGGACATGTCAGCCATGCTCCTTCTCGAATTCAGCCATGTAGCCTACCAGCGCTTCTACCGCTTCCAGGCCCAGGGCGTTGTAGATGGAGGCGCGCATGCCGCCAACCGAACGGTGGCCCTTGAGGTTGAGCAGGCCACGCGCGTCGGCGCCAGCGAGGAAGGCCTTGTCCAGGCGCTCGTCAGCCAGGCGGAACGGCACGTTCATCCACGAACGGGCGTTGACGCTGATCGGGTTGGTGTAGAACTCGCTGCGGTCGATGAAGCCGTAAAGGCGGTCTTTCTTGGCACGGTTGCGCTGCTCCATGGCCTCGACACCGCCCTGCTCTTTCAGCCACTCGAAGACCAGGCCCGAGAGGTACCAGGAGTAGGTGGCCGGGGTGTTGTACATCGAGCCGTTGTCAGCCGAAACCTTGTAGTCGAGCATGGTCGGGCAGCTGCTGCGGGCATGGCCCAACAGGTCTTCGCGCACGATCACCACCACCAGGCCGCTTGGGCCGATATTCTTCTGCGCGCCGGCGTAGATCAGGCCGAACTGCGACACATCGATCGGGCGCGAGAGGATGTCGGACGACATATCGACCACCAGCGGCACGTCACCGGTTTGCGGCACCCAGTCAAACTGCAGGCCACCGATGGTCTCGTTGGACGCATAGTGCACGTAGGCTGCGTTTTTGGTCAGGTTCCACTCGTTCTGGCCGGGGATGGCCAGGTAGTCGTAAGGCTTGGCAGTGGCGGCGACGTTGACGTTGCCGAAACGGCGCGCTTCCTCGATGGCCTTTTTCGACCAGATACCGGTTTCGATGTAGTCGGCCGTGCCGTTTTCCGGCAGCAGGTTCAGCGGGATTTCAGCGAACTGCTGGCTGGCGCCCCCTTGCAGGAACAGCACCTTGTAGTTGGAGGGGACGGACAGCAGGTCACGCAGGTCCTGCTCGGCCTTTTCGGCGATGGCCACGTAATCGTCGCTGCGATGGCTCATTTCCATCACCGACAACCCCTTGCCACGCCAGTCCAGCATCTCGGCCTGTGCGCGCTGCAGGACAGCGTCAGGAAGCGCGGCAGGGCCTGCGCAGAAGTTAAAGGCTCGTTTGCTCACATCCACTCTCGCTCTGCCAAATAGAACAAAAACTATCACATGGGTTAGCAGCGACCCTGCGGGAGCGGGCGAGCCCGCGAACACCGGCAAAGCCGGTGCCATCTACCGCAGTGTCTGCTTCGCGGGCATGCCCGCTCCCACAAGGCCGGGCTTTGCCAGCTGTTATCAGTCAAACGGGGCGACCTTGGTCGCCCCGCTCGGGTTTACGCTTGCTTACTCTTGCGGGGCCTCGTCGGCACCTGCAGCTTCTTCATTTTCATTGTCTGGCGCTACAGCCTCGACCCCCTCCTCGTCCGTCTCGATCACTGCATCGAGTTCGTCCTCGGACGGCTCCTGGATACGCTCCAGGCCCACCAGTGTCTCATCGGCCGCCAGCTTGATCAGCGTAACGCCCTGGGTGTTGCGGCTGAGGCTGGACACCTCGCCAACCCGGGTGCGAACTAGCGTGCCCTGGTCGGAAATCAGCATGATCTCCTCGCCTTCCTGCACCTGGATCGCCCCGATCAGCAGGCCGTTGCGCCCTTTGGTACCCATGGCGATCACACCCTGGCCACCGCGGCCGCGACGCGGGAACTTGGACAACGGGGTGCGCTTGCCAAAGCCACGCTCGGAGGCGGTGAGGATCTGCGAGCCGGACTCCGGGATCAGCATCGAAATGATCCGCTGGCCTTTGCCCAGCTTCATGCCGCGCACACCACGGGCGTTGCGGCCCATTTCACGCACGACGCTCTCGGCAAAGCGAATGACCTTGCCAGCGTCGGAGAACATCATGACTTCCTTGGCGCCATCGGTGATGGCCGCGGCAATCAGGGTGTCCCCTTCCTTCAGCTTCAGGGCGATCAGGCCGTTGGAGCGCGGACGGGCGAACTGCACCAGCGGGGTCTTCTTGACGGTACCGGAAGCGGTCGCCATGAAGATGTACGCACCGGTCGGCTCTGCAACCCACTCCGGGGTGTCGCCGTCTTCTTCGTCGACTTCCTCGGCCTCTACCAGCTCACCCTCGAGCACGGTGTCTTCAGCCTCGTCCAGTTCTTCGTCGAGGTCGGCGTTCTGCTGCAGTGCTTCGAGGTCGATCTGCAGCATGGCGGTGATGCGCTCACCCTCCTCCAGCGGCAGCAGGTTGACCAGCGGACGACCGCGGGCAGCGCGGGACGCTTCGGGGATTTCGTAGGTCTTCTTCCAGTAAACCTTGCCCTTGCTGGAGAACAGCAACAGGGTGGCATGGCTGTTGGCGACCAGCAGGTGCTCGATGTAGTCCTCGTCCTTCACGCCGGTCGCCGACTTGCCTTTGCCGCCGCGGCGCTGGGCCTGGTAGGCGGACAATGGCTGGGTCTTGGCATAACCACCATGGGAGATGGTGACCACGCGCTCTTCTTCCGGGATCATGTCGCCGTAGTTGAGGTCGTGGCTGGCATTGAGGATTTCGGTGCGGCGCACATCGCCGTACTCGGCACGGATGGCCTCCAGCTCCTCGCGAATCACTTCCATCAGGCGCTCGGCGCTGCTGAGGATGCGGATCAACTCGCCAATCTGCTCGAGGATTTCCTGGTACTCGGCCAGCAGCTTCTCGTGCTCCAGGCCGGTCAGGCGGTGCAGGCGCAGGTCGAGAATGGCCTGGGCCTGTTCCGGCGACAGGAAGTACTTGCCGTCATGCAGGCCGTACTGCTCCGGCAGGTCCTCAGGGCGGCAGGAATCGGCGCCGGCGCGCTCGACCATGACCTGCACGGCACTGGATTCCCACGGCGTGGAGACCAGGGCTTCCTTGGCTTCGGACGGCGTCGGCGAGGCCTTGATCAGGGCAATGACCGGGTCGATGTTGGACAGCGCAACCGCCTGGCCTTCAAGGATATGGCCACGTTCACGGGCCTTGCGCAGCTCGAATACGGTACGGCGGGTCACCACTTCACGGCGGTGGCGGACGAACGCTTCGAGCAGGTCCTTGAGGTTGAGCAGGCGCGGACGGCCGTCGACCAGGGCCACCACGTTGATGCCGAATACGCTCTGCAGCTGGGTTTGCTGGTAGAGGTTGTTGAGCACCACCTCCGGCACCTCGCCGCGACGCAGCTCGATGACGATGCGCATGCCGTCCTTGTCGGACTCGTCGCGCAGCTCGGTGATGCCTTCGATCTTCTTCTCTTTGACCAGCTCGGCGATCTTTTCGATCAGGCGCGCCTTGTTCAGCTGGTACGGCAGCTCGGTGATCACGATCTGCTGGCGGCCGCCAACCTTGTCGATGTCCTCGATCTCGGAGCGGGCGCGCATGTAGATGCGGCCACGGCCGGTGCGATAGGCCTCGATGATGCCCTGGCGACCGTTGATGATGCCGGCAGTCGGGAAGTCCGGACCAGGGATGAACTGCATCAGCTCATCGATGGTGACTTCAGGGTTGTCGATGAGCGCCAGGCAGCCATCGATGACCTCGCCGAGGTTATGCGGCGGAATGTTGGTCGCCATGCCCACGGCAATACCGCTGGAACCGTTGACCAGCAGGTTGGGAATACGCGTCGGCATGACCGCCGGGATCTGCTCGGTGCCGTCGTAGTTGGGCACCCAGTCGACGGTTTCCTTGTGCAGGTCGGCCAGCAGTTCGTGGGCCAGTTTGGTCATGCGCACTTCGGTGTATCGCATGGCGGCAGCGTTGTCGCCGTCCACCGAACCGAAGTTGCCCTGGCCGTCGACCAGCAGGTAGCGCAACGAGAACGGCTGGGCCATACGCACGATGGTGTCGTAGACCGCAGTGTCGCCGTGCGGGTGGTACTTACCGATCACGTCACCGACCACACGGGCGGATTTCTTGTACGGCTTGTTCCAGTCGTTGCCCAGTTCGCTCATCGCATAGAGAACGCGGCGATGCACGGGCTTCAAGCCGTCACGCGCATCGGGCAGCGCTCGCCCGACAATCACGCTCATCGCGTAGTCGAGGTAAGACTGTCTCAGTTCGTCTTCGATATTGACCGGGAGGATTTCTTTGGCCAGTTCGCCCATGAGAAGCCTGATTCCTTTTTCTGGTGAAACTTCGCAGCTCCATCAAGGGCCGAACGAAGCTCGCCGCCGCAGCGCATAAGGGTGCGACGACTTACGACAAATCAATGAGTTGTGCCATGGATCTGCGCAATGAAGGCCGCCGTGATGGGCGGTCTTGGAAACTGCCGGATGTTATCACAAACGCGGGGGCGGTGGGGAGAGGTGGCAGTTGGTCTCAGCCGCGTTTGAAACCTGGTTTCTGTATTGCCTGCACCGGCCTCTTCGCGGGCTCGCCCGCTCCCACAGGTTCACCACAGCCCTAAGGCCATGCGATATCCCTGTGGGAGCGGGCAAGCCCGCGAAAAGGCCGGTGAGGCGATACAAAATCAGTGCAGGCGCTTGCGGCAAACCAGCTGAGCCAGCTTGGCAGCATCCGGGCGCTCGACGATGCCGCGCTCGGTCACGATCACATCGATCAGGTCGGCCGGCGTCACATCGAACACCGGGTTGAACACCTCGACACCCGGCGACACCCGGGTACCGCCGAAGTCCAGCCACTCGTCGGCGTCACGCTCCTCCAGCGGGATATCCTCACCCGTGGCCAGGTTCAGGTCGATGCTGGTGCTCGGCGCCACGACCATGAAGCGCACGCCATGGTGCATGGCACTGACGGCCAGCTGATAGGTGCCGATCTTGCCGGCCATGTCGCCATTGGCAGCGATGCAGTCCGCCCCCACCACCACCCAGGTGATGCCCTTGGTCTTCATGAGGTGGGCCAGCGCCGAGTCGGCACAAAGGGTCACCGGGATGCCCTCGTTGGCCAGCTCCCAGCCGGTCAGGCGCGAGCCCTGCAGCCAAGGGCGAGTTTCACCGGCATAAACCCGCTCGACCATGCCTTCCAGGTAGCCGGCACGGATCACCCCCAGTGCGGTGCCAAAGCCACCACTGGCAAGGGCGCCGGCGTTGCCAAAGGTGAGCAGGGCCTGGGCATTGCCCTGATGGCGACGGATCAGCTCGATACCCTGCTGGGCCATGGTCAGGTTGGCCTCACGGTCGCTGTCGTGAATGGCCACCGCTTCGGCCTCCAGCGCTGCCAGAACGTCTTCTTCCGGCCGCAGGCGCTGCAGGCGCTCGCGCATGCGGTTCAGCGCCCAGAACAAGTTGGCGGCAGTAGGGCGCGCCTCGGCGAGGGTGAGAAAGTCGTCTTCAAGGTCCATTTCCCAATCGCCGCCTTCGGCCAGCCGCTCTTCAAGGGCCAGTACCAGGCCGTAAGCTGCGGCAATACCGATCGCCGAGGCGCCGCGCACTGCCATGTCACGGATGGCTGCGGCCACCTGCGCAACATTGTCGCAGGCCAGCCAACGCTCCTCCGACGGCAGCAGGCGCTGGTCGAGCAGGTGCAAGGCGCCGCCCTGCCAGCGGATCGCGGTCACCTTCTCCGCCGCCAAAAGTCGCTCGCGCATCGCCTCTCCCCGTCATTCGGATATCAAAAACCGGCGATTATAGCGACCCTCGCGGCCAAGCGCTCGGGTATACTCCGGCGCAATTTTGCGAAGTTTCAGAGGACTGTTCAATGAGCAACGTCGACCGCGCCGAAATCGCCAAGTTCGAAGCGCTGGCCCACCGCTGGTGGGACCGCGAAAGCGAGTTCAAGCCGCTGCACGAAATCAACCCGCTGCGCGTCAACTGGATCGACGAGCGCGTCAGCCTGGCCGGCAAGAAAGTGCTGGACGTGGGTTGCGGTGGCGGCATCCTCAGCGAAGCCATGGCCCTGCGCGGCGCCACGGTCACCGGTATCGACATGGGCGAGGCGCCACTGGCGGTGGCTCAGTTGCACCAGCTGGAGTCCGGCGTGCAGGTGGAATACCGGCAGATCACCGCCGAAGCCCTGGCCGAGGAAATGCCTGAACAGTTCGACGTGGTCACCTGCCTGGAAATGCTCGAGCACGTGCCCGACCCGTCTTCGGTGATTCGCGCCTGCTACCGCATGGTCAAGCCTGGCGGCCAGGTGTTCTTCTCCACCATCAACCGCAACCCCAAGGCCTACCTGCTGGCCATCGTCGGCGCCGAGTACATCCTGAAGATGCTGCCGCGCGGCACCCATGACTTCAAGAAGTTCATCCGCCCGTCCGAGCTGGGCGCCTGGAGCCGCGATGCCGGCCTGCAGGTGAAGGACATCATCGGCCTCACCTACAACCCGCTGACCAAGCACTACAAGCTCAACAGCGACGTCGACGTCAACTACATGATCCAGACCCTGCGCGAGGAATAAGCATGCGTTTGCGAGCAGTACTCTTCGACATGGACGGCACCTTGCTGGACACGGCGCCGGACTTCATCGCCATTTGCCAGGCCATGCTCGCCGAACGCGGGCTGCCGGCCGTTGACGACAACCTGATCCGTGGCGTGATCTCGGGTGGCGCCCGCGCCATGGTTGCCACTGCGTTCGCCATGGACCCGGAGGCTGACGGCTTCGAGGCCCTGCGCCTGGAGTTCCTCGAGCGTTACCAGCGCGACTGCGCGGTGCACAGCAAGCTGTTCGAGGGCATGGCCGAGCTGCTGGCCGACATCGAGAAAGGCAACCTGCTGTGGGGCGTCGTCACCAACAAGCCGGTGCGCTTCGCCGAGCCGATCATGCAGCAACTGGGCCTGGCCGAGCGTTCGGCGTTGCTGATCTGCCCGGACCACGTGAAAAACAGCAAACCCGACCCCGAGCCGCTGATCCTGGCCTGCAAAACGCTGAACCTGGACCCGGCCAGTGTGCTGTTCGTTGGCGACGACCTGCGCGACATCGAGTCTGGCCGCGACGCAGGTACCCGCACGGCGGCGGTGCGCTACGGCTATATTCATCCAGAGGACAACCCCAACAACTGGGGTGCCGACGTGGTGGTGGACCACCCGCTGGAACTGCGCAAAGTGATCGACAGCGCGCTGTGCGGGTGCTGAACCCAGACCGATGACCGGGCACCGCCTTTTGTAGGAGCGGGTTCACCCGCGAATGCGTCCGATCAGGCGCCAGTGTTGTCCGGGCTGGCGCATTCGCGGGTGAACCCGCTCCTACAATTAGGCCCTGGCCGCCCACACGAACTCGAAGGACAGAACCATGTTCGACTACACCGCCCGCCCCGACCTGCTGCAAGGCCGGGTCATCCTGGTTACCGGTGCCGGCCGTGGCATTGGTGCCGCGGCTGCCAAGGCCTATGCCGCGCTGGGTGCCACCGTGCTGCTGCTGGGCAAGACCGAGGCCAACCTGAACGAGGTCTACGACCAGATCGAAGCCGCCGGCCACCCGCAGCCAGTGGTCATCCCGTTCAACCTGGAAACCGCCCTGCCACACCAGTACGACGAGCTGGCGGCCATGATCGAAGGCCAGTTCGGCCGCCTCGATGGCCTGCTCAACAATGCGTCGATCATCGGCCCGCGCACGCCGCTGGAACAGCTGTCGGGCGACAACTTCATGCGCGTGATGCACATCAACGTCAATGCCACCTTCATGCTCACCAGCACCCTGCTGCCGCTGCTGAAGCTGTCGGAAGACGCTTCGGTGGTGTTCACCAGCAGCAGCGTGGGGCGCAAGGGCCGGGCTTACTGGGGCGCCTATGGTGTGTCGAAGTTCGCCACCGAAGGCCTGATGCAGACCCTGGCCGATGAACTGGAAGGCGTGGCGCCGGTGCGCGCCAACAGTATCAACCCAGGCGCCACGCGCACGGCGATGCGGGCCCAGGCCTACCCCGGCGAGAACCCGCAGAACAACCCGCTGCCCGAAGAGATCATGCCGGTGTACCTGTACCTGATGGGGCCGGACAGCACAGGGGTGAACGGGCAGGCGTTCAACGCCCAATAAACCTGCATCGGCCTCTTCGCGGGCTTGCCCGCTCCCACAGGTAGGGCGCAGTCCTTGAGGGTTGCGGTGATCCCGTGGGAGCGGGCAAGCCCGCGAAGAGGCCGGTACAGGAAAGCGATCAGCCCGCAGCCAACGCCGGCCGCATACGGCCTTGCTGGCGCCCTTCCAGCTGCATGCAGCGCTCCAGGAACAGGAACATGCAGTCGTAGCTCTTGCAAATGGCCCTGCGCAGCTCGGTCCGCAACCCCAGGGTGGGGTTCTCACCGGCCAGGGTACAGATGATTTCCAGCGCCTCCCACGGGTGCGCATCGTCATACTGGGCATGCATCTTCAGCCACTTCATCGCCCGCTTGCGCCCTTCTTCAGGGAACCCCTGCGCATAGGTGTCGGTCGAGCACACCACCGCTGACCATTCACCGGTCGCGCCTTCGATGGCGTAGTTGGTCGCTGCCATGGAAATAGCCAGGTTCTCGGTAGCGCACACTCGCCAGCACCAGTCGTTCAGGCCGTTCAGCTCGGGCGGCACTTCTTGCGCCTGCAACTCGTGCAGGTGCACACCGTGCGCCTGGCACCAGTTCACCCAGTAGTCGGCATGGTTGAGCTCGACGCGGATGTTGCGCATCAGCCAGCGCCGCGCCATGTCCTCGCCCTGATGCCGGCCATAGCGGGTCTTGGTCAGGTTATGCGCCATGTACAACGAAAACTGCTCCACCACCGGCCAGCCCCCGATCAGGTACTGACGGATGGTCGATTGCTTCAGCTGGCCATCGCGTAGTCGTGCATAAAACTCATGCTCAACCACCCGGCGCTTGCTCTCGCGGCAGTCTTCAATCAGTTGCTGGGCCCATTGGGGGTAACTGGCGGGGTCCATCAAAGGCCCGATACGAACGAATGCGTCAATCACTTTCAGCTCCTTGATCCTTGTGATTTCCAACTAGCGAAATGTGCCAGGTGCTCGCTGCAACAGAGGCCGGGCGGCGATCCGTTGGCGCTGCAGACTGTCACAGGTGAACACCTGGGGGCGTTCGATCAGGTAGCCCTGGGCGTAATCCACGCCTATTTCCTGCAAGGCCTGCTCGATCAAGGGTGTTTCGACGAACTCGGCAATCGTGCGCTTACCCATCACATGGCCGATATGGTTGATGACCTCGACCATGGCCCGGTTGACCGGGTCGTCGAGCATGTCCTTGACGAAACTGCCGTCAATCTTCAGGTAGTCCACGGGCAAATGCTTGAGATAGGCGAACGAGGACATGCCGGCGCAAAAATCATCGAGCGAGAAACGGCAACCCAGTCCTTTCAGCTCGTTGATGAAGCGAATGGCGCTGCCCAGGTTGGCAATGGCGCTGGTTTCGGTAATTTCAAAGCAGATCATTCGCGGCGGAATGGCGTATTCGACGAACAACCGCTGGAGGTATTCAAGGAACTTGTCGTCGCCAATGCTGGACCCCGACAGGTTGATGGCACAGGTCGACAACGGCCCTTCACGCCCTTCTTCCAGGCACTGGCGTATGACCATGAACACATTGCGCACCACCCAGCGGTCCAGCGCGGTCATCAGGCCGTAGCGCTCGGCCGCCGGGATGAAGCTGCTGGGCAGGATGGTGCGGCCGCTTTCGTCGTGCAGGCGCAACAGAATTTCGATATGGCCCGGGCCCTCGAAGGTTTTGAGCGGGGCGATTTCCTGGGCGTAGAGGCAAAAGCGGTTTTCTTCCAGGGCCACATGCAAGCGCTGGATCCAGGCCATTTCGCCAAAACGCATGGACAGCTCGCTGTCGTCGGCGTGGTACACCTGCACACGGTTTCGGCCCTTTTCCTTGGCCATGTAGCAGGCCATGTCGGCGGCGCGCAGCGAGGCTTCCAGGGTACCGGGGGCCTGGGCCATATGCACCAGGCCAATACTGACCGTGGTCACGAACGGCCGCCCTTTCCATACGAAGTGCAGGCTCTGCACCATCTGGCGCAATTGTTCGCCAATGCGCTCGGCCTGGTCGGGCGGGCAGTTTTCCAGCAGCACGCCAAATTCATCGCCGCCCAGCCGCGCCAGCGTATCGCCCTCACGCAGGCCGGATTGCAGCACCGCGCAGATGTGCCGCAGCAACTCATCGCCGGCAGCGTGGCCACAGGTGTCGTTGACCAGCTTGAACTGGTCGAGGTCGAGGAACATCAGCGAATGCCGCCCGGCCTGGCGCGCCAGGTCGTTGAGCGCCTGCTCCAGGCGGTATTCGAACTCGCGGCGGTTGGCCAGCCCGGTCAGGGCGTCGTGGGTTGCCTGCCAGGACAGGTTGGCGATGTACTGGCGTTCCTGGGTCATGTCGTGCAGCACCAGCACGATGCCACTGACCTGGCCATCATTGAGGATCGGCGAGCCTACCAGGTTGATCGACACCGTACTGCCGTCCAGGCGCTGGATCAGCCGGGCATGCTCGGAGCCGCCCTTGAGGCTGCCGCTGAGCACCTGCTCGACCAAGCTGCGACCGTCCTCCTCGGCGTGTTCATCCACCAGGCTGAACAGTGCCGACAGCGGCAGGCCCTGGGCCTGGCCGGATTGCCAGTGGGTCAACTGCTCGGCGGCCGGGTTCATATAGCCGATACTGCCCTCGACATCGGTGGTGATCACCGCATCCCCGATGGCCTGCAGGGTAATCTGCGCACGCTCTTTTTCTTCCTGCAGGGCACTGGCAAAGGCCTGGCGCTGGGCCAACAGCTTGCTGGAGCGGCGCCAGGCAATGGCGATCAGGAACATCGCGGTCAGCAGGTTGGTGATCAGCAGCACCCGCAGCAACATGCGCGAGCCTTCGCCCAAGGCATCACTGAAAGCCTTGGCCGCCGGGGTCACGCCTTCGTTGATGGCGACAATGCGGGCCTTCCAATCGCTGACAGTGTCTGGATCCGCCGGGCCATTGGCAAAACGCTGGCGCATTTCACCGGCCAGTACATCCAGCTTGGCCAGATAGTCGTCACCGATGTCCCAGTAATCGATGGCTGTCTGCATATAGCTGACATGGCGAAAGTTGCGGTAGAACCAGATGATCCGATCGACATCGTCAGGGTGGTTGCCACCTTGCAGAACCGCCTGTCGCGCGGCGTTCAGATCAGGGCTGGGGTGGTCGAGCACCTCGCGCAGACGATGGTCACCCTGGGGCACGGTAATGGCCTGGCGATAGCGCTGGTAGGTGCTGTCGTCCTGCGTCTCGCCGTACAGACTGAGGTAGTAGATGGCATCTTTCTGCGCCTTGGACCACAGGCTTTCGCCCGCGACATAGGCACGCACGGCCGAGAGCGTATAAAGGCTGAGGCTGCCCAACGCCACCTGAAGGACCACGACGGCGATGAAAGGCCATGTGATGCCGAGCAACTTTGGCGCTTCGAGTGTGCGATGTCCCTTCATGGAGTCCCTGTCACAGAGCAGATAAGGCGTAAATCGACCCAGACAAGCACAGCGTAGGCCATTTGCCATCGCTGTGGCGGGGATTTTTATGACAAGGAATCGGGGATTTTTACAGCGTACGCGCTGGCCATTGTAGGAGCGGGTTTACCCGCGAAGAAGACACCGCGGTGGATGGCACGGGCTTCGCCCGTGTTCGCGGGCAAGCCCGCTCCCACAGGGTCGCACCAGCTTTTAGAAATTGAGCAAGACTGTTGCTCCCAAAAGCCCGGTGAAGGCAGCCAGATAATCAGCTCTGCTGCAGATGCCCATACAGCTTGGCGTATAACCCACCCTCGGCAATCAGCTGCTGATGGTCGCCGTCTTCGGCCACGTGCCCGCCATCGAACACCAGCACCCGGTCGGCCTGTTTCACCGCCGACAAGCGGTGGGCGATGATCAGCGTGGTGCGGCCGCTGAGAAAGCACGCCAAGGCCTGATGCAGGTTGTACTCGGTGGCGGCATCCAGGGCTGAGGTGGCCTCGTCGAGGATCACCACCTTGGGCTCAGCCAGTACCATGCGGGCAATGGCCAGGCGCTGGCGCTGGCCACCGGACAAGCGCACGCCTGAACGCCCTACCACACTGTCCAGGCCCTGCGGCAAGGCGGCGATGGTGGCATCCAGCTGGGCGATGCGCAGCGCCTGCCAGCACGCATCATCGCTGCAGTCGCGGCCCATGGTCAGGTTGGCACGCACGCTGTCGTTGAACAGCGACGGGTGCTGCAACACCACCGCGACGTTCTCGCGCAGGGTTTCCAGGCCGATTTCCTGGAGGCTGGCCCCGCCAAAGCGGATGGTCCCGGCCTGGGCGCTGTAAAGGCCCAGCAGTAGCTGCACCAGCGTGCTCTTGCCGCCGCCGCTGGCACCGACAATCGCCACCTTCTCACCCGCAGCGATGGACAGGTCGAGGTGCTCGAGCACCGGCTCGTCGGCATAGGCAAAGCGCAGGTCGCGCACTTCAATGCCCACCGTTTCGCGCCCGGCGAACGGGTCGCTGGCGGCCGGGTATTGCGGCTCGTCGGCACGCGCCAGCAGCTCGTTGAGGCGGCTCAGCGCACCGCCTGCGGCGTAGTACGCATATTGCAGATTTAGCAGTTGCTCCACCGGACTGATCATGAACCACAGGTAGCTGAACACCGCCAGCATCTGGCCGATCGACAGGTCGGAAAACAGCACGGTCAGCATCGCCGCCGCGCGGAAGATGTCGATGCCGAACTGGAACAGCAGGCCACTGGCACGGCCACTGGCATCGCTTTTCCATTGCGAGTCCACGGCGTAATCGCGCACCTCGCGGGCACGCAAGCCCAGGCGGCCAAGGAAGTAGCCCTGGCGGTTGCCGGCGCGGATTTCCTGAATGGCATCGAGGGTTTCAGCCAGCGCCTGGGTAAAGCGCGCGGTGCTGTCGTTTTCGAGCTTTTTCAGGTGCTTGACGCGCTTGCCCAACTGCACGGTGAAGTAGATCACCAGCGGGTTGAACAGCAAGATCAGCAAGGCCAGCTGCCAGTGCATCCAGATCAGGATGGCCGCCGTGCCGGTCAGTGTCAGCATGGCCACCAGGAAGCGGCTGAGGGTTTCGCCAACGAACTTGTCCAGGGTGTCCAGGTCGGTGACCAGGTGGGTGGTCACCGTGCCGCTGCCCAGGCTTTCGTACTCTTTCAGCGAAATACGCTTGAGGCGCTCGATCAGGCGGATGCGCAGGCGGTAGACGATGTCCTTGGCCAGCCCGGCGAACAGCTTGGACTGGATCACGTTGAAGGCCAACGCAGCCAGGCGCAGGCACAGGGTGAGCGCCAGCATCAGGCCGATGTAGCCGGCTGCCACCTGCCAGCTGGACGGCAGCAGATGGTTCATCCACTTCAGCGCCGCATCGCCATGGCCGAGCAGTACTTCGTCCACCAACAGCGGCAGCAGCAGCGGAATGGGCACACTGCAACTCGCCGCCAGTAACGCAATGAGGTTGGCGGACCAGAGGTTTTTCTTGTGATGCAGGGCCAGGCGGCGGATTTCCGCCCAGCTCAGCCGATCGCCCGCAGTGTATGGCTTGCCCGGTACCGGGTCGGGTGACCCTGGTACATCAAGCACAGGCGGCCTGCTGCAGCCAGCGGCCGAGCAAGGGTTGCAGGCGCTCCAGCGGCTGGTAGCCGTTGGTCAGCAAGGCCAGTTGACCATTGCGCTCGGCCAGCAGGGTCGGGAACCCGGCAATACCCAGGTCCTGGGCCCAGGCGAAGTCGGCCGCGGTGGCGGCGCGGGTATCGGCACGGGCGAAGGCTTCGGCGAACGCGGCACGGTCGAAGCCACACTGCGAGGCCAGCTCGACCAGCTGCGGCGCGGTGGTCACATCGATGCCCTGTTCGTAGAACGAACGCTGGATCAACGCCAGCAGCGGCCAGACGCGCTCGGCATCCAGCTCGCGGGCCGTGACCAGGGCGCGGCAGGCCGGCTCGGTGTCGTAGACGAAGCCGTCCGGCATGGCCCCCTCGAAGCGGAACGGCTGGCCGGTAGCATCAGCCACCGCCTGCCAGTGTTCCAGGATGTACTTGCGAGTGGAGCTGTCCAGGGCGCTGCCGCCGGTACGCAGCCCGCCCGTTACCAAGCGGGCAGGCACGCCTGCCTCACGCGCCTGGGCGATCAGGGCCGCGGCCACTGGCGCAAAACCCCAGCACCAGGAGCACATCGGGTCCATCACATAGATCAGGCGTGCAGACATGCTTCAAGCCTCGGCTTTGTAGTTGTAACCGATCGGGTGCGGCAGGTTGCGGGCCTTGGCCAGCTCGATCTGCTTCTGCCGGTCGATGGCACTGCGCCGGGTCTTCTCGCTCAGGCTGTCCCAGCAATGCGGGCAGCTGACACCTGGCGAATAGTGCTCGGACGCGCGCTCCTCTGCATTGATCGGATGGCGGCAGGCGTGGCACTGGTCGTACTCGCCTTCGCTCAGGTCATGGCGCACCGTGACCCGGTTGTCGAAGACGAAGCAGTCGCCGTCCCACAGGCTTTCTTCCTGAGGCACTTCCTCGAAGTATTTCAGGATGCCGCCCTTAAGATGATAGACCGACTCGAAGCCTTCACCGAGCATGTAGCTGGAGGCTTTTTCGCAACGGATGCCGCCGGTGCAGAACATGGCGACCTTCTTGTGCTTGCTCGGGTCGAAGTTGGCCTTGATGTACTCCGGGAACTCACGGAAGGTTTCGGTCTTCGGGTCGATGGCGCCCTTGAAGGTACCGATGGCCACTTCGTAGTCGTTGCGGGTGTCGATCAACAGCACTTCCGGGTCGCTGATCAGGGCGTTCCAGTCCTTGGGCTCGACATAGGTGCCAACGGCCTGGTTGGGGTCTACGCCCGGCACACCGAGGGTGACGATCTCTTTCTTGAGCTTGACCTTGGTGCGGTAGAACGGCTGTTCGTCGCAGTACGATTCTTTGTGATCGATATCGACCAGACGCGGGTCGCTGCGCAACCAGGCCAGCAGGCCATCAATGCCTTCCCGGGTGCCCGACACGGTGCCGTTGATGCCCTCCTGGGCCAGCAGCAGGGTGCCTTTGACGTTGTTGTCGAGCATGGTCTTGAGCAGCGGCTCGCGCAGCTCGACGTAGTCTTCCAGGGTAACGAACTTGTACAGCGCCGCGACGACGATGGCTTGAGACATGTAACGGAATCTCCAGGTGGCTGCCCTCGTAAGGGGCGGACCGGGTTTGACAGGTACAGAAAAAGCAGGGGGCGCTTTGTGCCCCTTTCGCGACACAAGGCCGCTCCCACAGGGACCGCGTAACCCGATGGCTAGTGCGGTTCCTGTGGGAGCGGCCTTGTGTCGCGAAAGGGCCGCAAAGCGGCCCCCGGATCTTGCAGGATTCTACCAGAACAACAGAAAGGTTTCAGTGCCCGCCGCCGGCGCACACCGGCGAGGCCGGAGCAACGCCGACCTTGGCCCACTCTTCGGCGGTGTAGGTGTGGATGGCCAGGGCATGGATCTCGCCCATCAGTTCACCCATGGTGGCGTACACCTTCTGGTGGCGCTTGACGCTGTTCAACCCGGCGAACTGCTCGCTGACGATCACCGCCTTGTAGTGGGTCTCCTGACCACGACTATGCATGTGACTTTCGTTGAGCACTTCCAGGTGTTGCGGCGCCAGCGCGGCCAGTTGCTGTTCGATACGTTGTTGCATGGTCATTGCGGCGTACTCACTTCTTCGCTGGGGCGGCGGCCTTGCCTGCGTTCGGGTCCAGCTCTTTGGTCATGTCTTCCAGCAGCTTGTTCACCACCGGTACTGCTGGCTCCAGGCTCTGCTGGGTCAACTGTGCCGACTGCTGAGTGACCTTAGGCATTTCACGCAGCACTTTCTTGCCCAGCGGCGATTCGTAGAACTTGACCAGGTCCTTCAGCTCCTGCTCGGTGAAGGTCCGGGTGTACAGGTCGACCATCTTCGGCTTCAGCTTGTTCCAGCCGATGGCGTTGTCAAGCGCGGCATTGGCCTTGGCCTGGTAGCTTTCCAGCACGGGCTGCTTGGCGGCCGGGGCCTTGGTCTGAGCGAAACGCTGGGCGAACATCTGCTGCACTTGCATGTACACCGGGGTGCCCAGCTTGTCGGCGTTGGCCAGGGTCAGGAATTTCTCGGCAGCAGCGTTGTGGCTGGCGGTGGCAGCGAGTACCTGGCCGCTGGCGCAAACCAGGGCAACGGCGGCACAAAGGACACGGAGACGGGTCATTGCATTTCCTTCAAAGAGGGGGAGGCGGGCACCTCAGAGTAGAGCATTCTGCGCCGTGGTGGCGATGTGCTCAAGTGGCACGACGAGCGACGGAACCGCTCGGTCGAATCAGGGCCTAAACTGCGATTTCGAACTACACAGGAGTGAGTACAGAATGAGCCGTATCGAGACAGACAGCCTGGGCCCGGTCGAAGTTCCGGAGGACGCCTACTGGGGTGCGCAGACCCAGCGTTCGCTGATCAACTTCGCCATTGGCAAGGAACGCATGCCCCTCGCGGTATTGCACGCCCTGGCACTGATCAAGAAGGCCGCGGCGCGCGTCAACGACCGCAATGGCGACCTGCCGGCCGACATCGCCCGGTTGATCGAACAGGCCGCCGATGAAGTGCTGGATGGCCAGCACGACGATCAGTTCCCGCTCGTCGTCTGGCAGACGGGCAGTGGTACCCAGAGCAACATGAACGTCAACGAGGTGATCGCCGGACGCGCCAACGAACTGGCCGGCAAAGGCCGTGGCGGCAAGGCGCCAGTACACCCCAATGACCACGTCAACCGCTCGCAGAGCTCCAACGACTGCTTCCCCACCGCCATGCACATTGCGGCAGCCCAGGCGGTGCATGAAAAGCTGCTGCCGGCCGTCACTGAACTGTCTTCGGGGCTGGCCGAGCTGTCGATGCGTCACCACAAGCTGGTAAAAACCGGCCGCACGCACATGATGGACGCCACGCCGATTACCTTCGGCCAGGAAGTGTCGGCCTTCGTCGCCCAGCTCGATTACGCCCAGCGCGCCATCCGCGCCACCCTGCCGGCGGTGTGCGAACTGGCCCAGGGCGGCACTGCCGTGGGTACCGGGCTGAACGCTCCGCAGGGTTTTGCCGAGGCCATCGCGGCCGAGCTGGCGGCGCTGTCCGGCCTGCCGTTCATCACTGCACCCAACAAGTTCGCCGCCCTCGCCGGCCACGAACCGCTGACCAGCCTGGCGGGGGCCCTGAAGACCCTGGCCGTGGCCCTGATGAAAATCGCCAACGACCTGCGCCTGCTGGGGTCCGGCCCTCGCGCCGGGCTTGCCGAGGTGCGCCTGCCAGCCAACGAGCCGGGCAGCTCGATCATGCCGGGCAAGGTCAACCCCACCCAGTGCGAGGCGCTGTCGATGCTGGCCTGCCAGGTACTGGGCAACGACGCAGCCATCGGCTTTGCCGCCAGCCAGGGGCATTTGCAGTTGAATGTGTTCAAGCCGGTGATCATCCATAACCTGCTGCAATCCATCGAGTTGCTGGCCGATGGTTGCCGCAACTTCCAGCAGCATTGCGTGGCGGGTATCGAGCCGGATGCCGAACAGATGGCCGCGCACCTGGAGCGCGGGTTGATGCTGGTGACGGCGCTGAACCCGCATATTGGCTATGACAAGGCGGCAGAAATTGCCAAGAAGGCTTACAGCGAGGGCAAGACCTTGCGCGAGGCGGCCTTGGCGTTGAAGTACCTGACCAATGAGCAGTTCGACCAGTGGGTGCGGCCGGAGAACATGCTGGCGCCTGGGGGCAAAGGCTAGATTCCCCCATGAGCCGCCCAGGTTGCCTCATCACCCCGGCACCGCACCACGGGCGGCTCACGGTTTATCGGGTAGAGGTGTCTATCTCTCTGGCACTCAAGAAATCGGGTCATCCCCGGTACGGGGATAAGCATGGGTCAGACTTTCCCACATGTAATGGAAATCGCCTTGCGTTGGCCGATGTCTTTGCACAAATGCGCGAGTTTCCGGCAAAGGGTGACCCAAACGGACCGCATAGTGGGTATAACCAATTTCAAATGTCCATTGAGCACTCAACTGGATGCCGTGGTATCGCTTACAAATGTCTGGCATCAATGCAATGTTTTCATACCGAGAATGAAACTCCATCGTCTGCATCATTCGCGCCATGGCTTGCGTTTCCTCGTCGCTGTACAGATCAATCCCCTGCAATAACGCAGTTTCAGCTACATTGATGGTAGCCGCCAGACCATAAGCGGTGTGGGCGAAGTCCCGACAGCTCTCAACGTTCATCCCCTCAATGTATCGGTATGGACTACCCCACTGTTGATTGACCTCTTCGTCGGTCGGCACCCGGGTCCAATTGGGCAGTAGTCTGGGACGCGCCCCATCACTTTCCAGATAAATGGACGCCACGATATGGTCTTTCCATAACTGGATACTCCTGGCGAAGATTTCGTGATTGTCGGTAAAAATCGCTATATATAAAAGTGCCTCGATACCTGTGGAGCGCCAATTGCCAGGCACGGTATCCCACTTCCACCCGTCTCCATAGAAGAGCTCCTCTATGATCGGTTGAAACTGCGTTTCCAACATCCCTCTGAATCGCGCCTTACCTTCAGTCGTCCAGCCAGACGCAGTATGAGCAAGGATTTCCGCAGCACTGATGAATAAGCACGCTGCCCACGATGCCTGAAGGCGTGCATTTTCGCCGATATGTCCTCCGGTAAATTCTCTAGACCATGCGTCTAGGATTTTGATGGCAGTAGCTGCATATTCCTCGTCACCCTTGATCACCCAGAGCAATGCCTGCGCATAGGCAGCCTGACCATCTCGGGTTTGATCAGTACACCCACAATCCGGCTGGCTATAAGCTCCGCAATCCACTACAGCGCGCGGTTTCGGAACCCAGTCTTTATCGGCTCTTTTCAAATAGTCATTCAGTACTTTTTCACTGGCACTCTTCCAAGGTTCACGATGCAAATTATGACGCACGAACCTCTCAAGGTAATTCACATTTACCTTTATACCCGGATGCACAAACGCATGAGCCTTCATCACCCTTACTCCGCGAACTTTTATGCACATTTGATTCAAATAGCAAAAAACTCGCAACTAGCAAAAATGCTAGGTCAGCCCTCTGATGAGTATGCGCGCTGACCTCGTTCTCGACGCGCCCGCCAGCTGGCCACCAGCGAGGGCCCCAGCGCTACCAGCGCCGAACCGAACACTACCGTGACCGCCCCCACATAACCCAGGACGTTGATGTCCTCGGCATGCACATACTCAGGCCACACCCATGCTGCCAGCGCTACCGCAACGAAGGTCACCAGCGGGGTCAGCGCCAGCGTGGCACTTACCCGTGAGGCCTCCCAGTGCGCCAGTGCTTCAGCAAACGCGCCGTATGCCACCAGGGTATTCAGGCAACAGGCCAGCAGCAGCCAGCCTTGCACCGGGGTCAGTTGCAAGGCCTCCAGCGGGTGCACCCAAGGTGTCAGCAACGCAGCGCAGCTGAGGTAGATCACCATCATCACCTGCTGCGAGTGCCACACGGTCAGCAACTGCTTTTGGCTCAGGGCGTAGAACACCCAGATGCTGGTCGCCAGCAAGATGGTCAACACGCCGGTGGTGTAGGTACCCAGTGAAGTCAGCAGCTCTTCCAGGCGCTGGTTGAAGAACAGGCCAAACCCTGCCAGCAGCACCAACAGGCCCATGCCCTGCCCCACACTGAAGCGCTCGCGGAACACGAACACGCTGGCCACCAGCAACAGCACCGGGCCGATCTGTACCACCAGTTGTGCAGTGCCCGGGCTAAGCAGTTTGAGACCGATCAGGTAGAGCACGTAGTTGCCCATCAGGCCGAGCACCGCAACCAGCACCAGGCCCCTGCCCCTGGGCGCCAGCTTGCGTATGGACGGCAAACGCCGGTTAGCCGCCAGCCAGGCGAACAACAGGCTGCCGGAGACCAGCAGGCGGTACCAGGTGACAGTGATCGGGTCGACCACTTGCAATACCTGCTTGAGCTTGATCGGCAAGATGCCCCAGAGCAGCGCCGTCAGAAGTGCCAGGAACAGCCCATAGCCCCAGCGGCCAGAAGTGGTGTGCATAAAATCCTCGATCAAGCCCGTGGTGGGGGTTGTTGAATTCTACGGGGTTGGAGGACGGGGACGGTGGAGAGTGCCGAGAAAAGAATTCATCAGGTCATTCTTTTGGGGCATGGCTGGAGGGAGGTGTTGCCTGTTCTGGCCCTTTCGCGGGTAAACCCGCTCCTACAAGGGATCGCGTACCCCTGTAGGAGCGGGTTCACCCGCGAAAGGGCCAGAACAGGCAACATCACCGTCGGCTATTTTTTGTGCTTGGCAAACGCCGCTTCCAGCGCCTGGTTGATGGTGCGCACCACCTTCACCCGCGCCCAGCGCTTGTCATTGGCCTCTACCAGCGTCCAAGGGGCAATCTCGCTGCTGGTGCGATCGACCATGTCACCCACCGCCTGGGAGTATTCGTCCCACTTGTCGCGGTTGCGCCAGTCATCCTCGGTGATCTTGTAGCGTTTGAACGGAATTTGCTCACGCTCTTCGAAGCGCTCCAGTTGGGTCTGCTGGTCGATCGCCAGCCAGAACTTGACCACCACCACGCCAGCATCCACCAACTGCTCTTCAAAGTCGTTGATCTCGCTGTAGGCACGCATCCAGTCAGCGGGGCTGCAGAAGCCTTCCACCCGCTCCACCAGCACCCGGCCATACCAGGAACGGTCGAAGATGGTGAACTTGCCCCGTGCCGGGATGTGCCGCCAGAACCGCCACAGGTACGGCTGGGCGCGCTCTTCTTCGGTAGGCGCGGCAATCGGCACGATACGGTATTGCCGCGGGTCCAGCGCTGCCGCCACGCGGCGGATGGCGCCCCCCTTGCCGGCGGCGTCATTACCTTCGAACACCGCCACCAGGGCGTGCCGGCGCATGCGCTTGTCACGCAGCAGGCCGGCCAGACGGGCCTGTTCGGTGATCAACTGTTCCTGATAGTCGGCCTTGTCCAGGCGCAACGTCATGTCCAGGGCGCCAAGCAGGCTGCGGTCGTCGATGCTGTGGCCCAGCGGGGCCACGTTGCCCTGGTGCTTGCCCTTGGGATTATTGGCCAGCGCGGCTTGCAGGCTTTCCAGCAGAATGCGCCCCACCGCCAGGCTGCGGTAATTCGGGTCTACCCCTTCGATGATGTGCCATGGCGCATAGTCGCGGCTGGTGCGGCGCAGCACGCGCTCACCAAAGCGCACGAAGCGGTCGTAGGTTTGCGACTGCTGCCAATCCAGCGGGCTGATCTTCCAGCTGTGCAGCGGGTCGTCCTTGAGCGATTTCAGCCGTGCCTTCATCTGCTTCTTGGACAGGTGGAACCAGAACTTGATGATCAGCGCACCTTCATCGCAAAGCATCTGCTCCAGGCGCTCGGCACCGGTAATGGCCTGATCGAGCACGGCATCCTTGAACACCCCGTGCACCCGCCCCTGCAGCATCTGGCTGTACCAGTTGCCAAAGAACACACCCATCCGCCCCTTGGGTGGCAAGGCCCGCCAATAGCGCCAGGCGGGTGGGCGGGCCAGCTCTTCGTCGGTCTGCTGGTCGAAGGTGAGCACATCGATCATGCGCGGGTCCATCCACTCGTTGAGCAGTTTTACCGTCTCACCCTTGCCGGCGCCTTCAATGCCGTTGATCAGCACGATCACCGGAAACCGCGCCTGCTGCTTGAGTTCGTACTGGGCTTCGAGCAGGGCCTCGCGTAAAGCGGGTACCTCGGCGTCGTAAGCCTCCTTGTCGATGCTGTGGCCGATTTCGGCAGATTCGAACATGCACTGGCTCCTTCAATGGATAAGCAAGACTAGCGGATTTCATTTCGGCCTGTATTGACCTCTTCACCAATGAACGCGCTCCCACAGCTCAGCCGGATGGCATAAAATCCCGCCATCCGCTGCAACCGAGCCCACCATGCCCACCCTCCTCCAGCACGCCCAGATCGACTGGGACGACCAGGGCCGCCCCCATTCGCGGCACTATGACGACGTCTATTTCGCAGTCAACGAAGGCATCGAAGAAACCAAGCACGTGTTCCTCGGCCAGACCCGCCTGGCCGAACGTTTTGCCAACCTGGCGCCGCACGCCTGCACGGTGATCGGCGAAACCGGTTTTGGCACCGGCATGAATTTTTTCTGCGCCTGGCAGCTGTTCGACCAGCACGCACACAGCGACGCGCGCCTGCACTTCGTCAGCGTCGAAAAGTACCCCCTCGACCACGCCGACATGGCCCGCGCAGTGCGCCTGTGGCCTGAACTGGCCGCCTATACCGAGCCGCTGCTGGAGCAATACGTGGCGGTGCACCCGGGCTTTCAGCAGTTCACCTTCGCCGGTGGCAGGGTCACCCTGACCCTGTTGATAGGCGATGTGCTGGAACAGCTGCCGCAACTCGATGCGCAGATCGATGTGTGGTTCCTCGACGGCTTCGCCCCCGCCAAGAACCCCGACATGTGGACCCCGGAGCTGTTTGCGCAACTGGCGCGGCTATCGCATCCGGGCACGGTGCTGGGCACCTTCACCACCACCGGCTGGGTACGCCGCAGCCTGGTGGAAGCCGGCTTCGCCATGAAGAAGGTGCCAGGCATCGGCAAGAAGTGGGAGGTGATGAGCGGCGCCTACGTCGGCCCCCTGTCCGGCCCATGCGCGCCTTGGTACGCGCGCCCCGCGGTGACACAGGGGCCGCGCGAGGCGCTGGTGATCGGTGCCGGACTTGCCGGCAGCAGCAGCGCCGCCAGCCTGGCCCGGCGCGGCTGGCAGGTAACCGTGCTGGAGCGCCACGAAGCCCCGGCCCAGGAAGCGTCAGGCAACCCGCAAGGGGTGCTGTACCTCAAGCTGTCTGCCCATGGCACCGCGCTGTCGCAGATGATCCTGTCCGGGTTCGGCTACACCCGGCGTCAGCTGCAGCGCTTGCAGCGTGGCCGTGACTGGGATGCCTGCGGGGTGCTGCAACTGGCCTTCGACAGCAAGGAGGCCGAACGCCAGGGCAAGCTGGCTGCCGCCTTCGACCATGGCTTGCTGCACTGCCTGGCGCGCGCCGAGGCCGAAGCCATCGCCGGCGTGGCGTTGCCTGGCGGCGGGTTGTTCTACCCCGAAGGTGGCTGGGTGCACCCGCCAGCGCTGTGCCAACAGCAGTTGCAGCACCCTGGTATTCGCGTGGTGACCCACCAGGACGTGCTCGAACTGCGCAAAGTGGATGAGCATTGGCAAGCCTGGGCTGGCGACCAGCTGTTAGCCCGCGCTCCAGTGGTGGTCCTGGCCGGTGCGGCGGATGTGCTGCGCTTCGAACCTTGCGCGCAGTTACCACTCAAGCGCATCCGTGGGCAGATCACCCGCTTGCCGGCCACCGCCAGCAGCCAGGCACTGCGCACCGTGGTGTGCGCGGAAGGCTATGTGGCACCGCCGCGCGAGGGTGAACATACACTGGGCGCCAGTTTTGACTTCCACAGCGAAGACCTTGCACCGACGGTAGCCGAGCATCAGGGCAACCTGGCGCTGCTGGACGAAATTTCCGTCGATCTGGCGCAACGGCTGGCTGTGGCTGAACTGGACCCCGAGCAGTTGCAGGGACGTGCTGCGTTCCGTTGCACCAGCCCGGATTACCTGCCGATCGTCGGGCCCATTGCCGACGCGCAGGCGTTTACCGAAGCCTATGCAGTACTGGGCCGGGATGCGCGGCAAGTACCGGATGTGCCCTGCCCTTGGCTGGGCGGGTTGTATGTGAACAGCGGGCATGGCTCACGCGGGCTGATCACGGCGCCGTTGAGTGGCGAGCTGGTGGCGGCCTGGGTATGTGGGGAACCGCTGCCATTGCCGCGGGCAGTGGCGCAGGCGTGTCATCCGAACCGGTTTGGATTGCGCCGGTTGATCCGGGGGAAATGATTGCATCGGGTTGCCTGCCCGGCGTCATATAACCAAACATTCTAAAACTCTCGAAAAGCACATAGGTCAGTTCCTTAAGGTGCCCTAATCCGGGGCATCACCTCCCCAACGGAAAAACCGGTAAGGACTTATGTGCGGATTAGCAGGAGAGTTACGTTTCACCCCCATCGACCAAGCCCCTCGCCCAGCCGACCTGGCTGCGGTAGAGCGCATTACCCATCACCTGGCCCCGCGAGGCCCGGATGCCTGGGGCTTCCATAGCCAGGGCCCGATCGCCCTGGGCCATCGGCGCCTGAAGATCATGGACCTGTCCGACGGCTCGGCGCAGCCGATGGTCGACAATACGCTGGGCCTGTCGCTGGCCTTCAACGGTGCCATCTACAACTTCCCCGAACTGCGCGAGGAACTGCAGGCGCTGGGCTACACCTTCTGGTCCGACGGCGACACCGAGGTGCTGCTCAAGGGCTACCACGCCTGGGGCGCGGCGCTGCTGCCCAAGCTCAACGGCATGTTTGCCCTGGCCATCTGGGAGCGCGACAACCAGCGCCTGTTCCTGGCCCGCGACCGCCTGGGCGTCAAACCCCTGTACCTGTCGCGCAACGGCGAGCGCCTGCGCTTTGCCTCGACCCTGCCGGCACTGCTCAAGGGCGGCGACATCGACCCGATGCTCGACCCGGTGGCCCTCAACCACTACCTGAACTTCCACGCCGTGGTACCGGCACCGCGCACCCTGCTGGCCAATGTGCAGAAGCTGGAGCCCGGCACCTGGATGCGCATCGACTGCCATGGCGAAGTGGAACGCCAGACCTGGTGGCAGCTGAAGTACGGCCCCAACCCGGACGAGCGTGAACTTGATCTGGAAGGCTGGACCACCCGCGTGCTCGACGCCACCCGCGACGCCGTAGCCATCCGCCAACGGGCAGCCGTCGATGTGGGTGTGTTGCTGTCCGGCGGCGTCGACTCCAGCCTGCTGGTCGGCTTGCTGCGCGAAGTGGGCGTTGACGACCTGTCGACCTTCTCCATCGGCTTTGAAGATGCCGGCGGCGAGCGCGGCGACGAGTTCCAGTATTCGGACCTGATCGCCAAACACTACGGCACCCGTCACCACCAGTTGCGCATTGCCGAACACGAAATCATCGACCAGTTGCCGGCCGCGTTCCGCGCCATGAGCGAACCGATGGTCAGCCACGACTGCATCGCCTTCTACCTGCTGTCGCGGGAAGTGGCCAAGCACTGCAAAGGCGTACAGAGCGGCCAGGGTGCCGATGAGCTGTTCGCCGGTTACCACTGGTACCCGCAGGTGGACGGCGCCGACGATGCCTATGCGGCCTACCGTGACGCCTTCTTCGACCGCAGCCATGCCGAATACCGCGAAACCGTGCAGGCGCCCTGGCTGCTGGAAACCGACGCTGCCGGCGACTTCGTGCGCGAACACTTCGCGCGCCCCGGCGCACCGGCTGCCGTGGACAAGGCGCTGCGCCTGGACAGCACCGTGATGCTGGTCGACGACCCGGTCAAGCGGGTGGACAACATGACCATGGCCTGGGGCCTGGAGGCGCGTACGCCGTTCCTCGATTACCGCGTGGTGGAACTGTCGGCACGCATTCCCGCCCGCTTCAAGCTGCCCGACGGCGGCAAGCAGGTGCTCAAGCAGGCGGCGCGACGGGTGATCCCGCATGAGGTGATCGACCGCAAGAAGGGTTACTTCCCGGTACCGGGCCTGAAGCATCTGGAAGGTGCCACCCTGGGCTGGGTACGCGAACTGTTGACCGACCCCAGCCAGGACCGAGGGTTGTTCAACCCGACCATGCTCGACCGCCTGCTGAGCAACCCGCACGGCCAGCTGACGCCATTGCGCGGTTCCAAGCTGTGGCAACTGGCGGCGCTGAACCTGTGGCTGAGCGAACAAGGAATCTGACCGATGAAAGCCCATGAAATCGCTTATGGTCAGCGCCTGCTGCGCGGCCAGACGCCGTCCTACGAGCGCCTGCAAGCGCGCCTGGCCGGCGACGGCAGCCAGCCTCACGACCAACCGCGTGCCGTGCACTGCGGCTGGGGCCGGCTGCTGATAGGCCACACCTACCCCGACCCGGTTTCCCTGGCCGAGGATTTGCTCGACGAGCACCCGGGCGAACGCGACATCGCCCTGTACGTTGCCGCCCCGCAGCAGGTGCTGGCACAGGCCCCTCAGCAGCTGTTCCTCGACCCGTCCGACACCCTGCGCCTGTGGTTCACCGATTACCGCCCGGCGCAGCGGGTATTTCGCGGCTTCCGCGTGCGCCGGGCACAGAACCCTGCCGACTGGCAGGCGATCAACACGCTGTACCAGGCGCGCGGGATGCTCCCCGTCGACGCCGAGCTGCTTACCCCTCGCCACTTGGGTGGCCCGGTGTACTGGTTGGCAGAGGACGAAGACAGCGGCGCGGTTATCGGCAGCGTCATGGGCCTGAACCACGCCAAGGCGTTCGATGACCCCGAGCATGGCAGCAGCCTGTGGTGCCTGGCGGTGGACCCACACTGCACCCGTCCCGGCGTGGGTGAAGTGCTGGTGCGCCACCTGATCGAACACTTCATGAGCCGTGGCCTGGCCTACCTGGACCTGTCGGTGCTGCACGACAACCGCCAGGCCAAGCGCCTGTACCAGAAACTGGGTTTTCGTAACCTGCCCACCTTCGCAGTCAAGCGCAAGAACGGTATCAACGAGCAGCTGTTCCTCGGGCCTGGCCCGCAAGCCGACCTCAACCCCTACGCACGCATCATCGTCGACGAGGCCCTGCGCCGGGGCATCGAGGTGCAGGTGGACGACGCCGCTGGCGGCCTGTTCACCCTGAGCCTTGGCGGGCGGCGAATTCGCTGCCGGGAATCGCTCAGCGACCTGACCAGTGCCGTGACCATGACCCTGTGCCAGGACAAACGCCTGACCCAGCACGCCCTGCACAACGCCGGGCTGCAGGTGCCCGCGCAACAGCTGGCGGGCAATGCCGATGACAACCTGGCGTTTCTCGAAGAGCATGGCGCGGTGGTGGTCAAGCCGGTCGATGGCGAGCAAGGCCAGGGCGTGGCGGTGAACCTGACCTGCATCGACGACATCACCCGTGCCGTGGCGCATGCCCGCCAGTTCGACAGCCGCGTGCTGCTGGAAAGCTTCCATGCCGGGTTCGACCTGCGCATCGTGGTGATTGGCTACGAGGTGGTGGCCGCCGCCATCCGCCACCCGGCGCAGGTGCTGGGCGACGGTAAGCACAGCGTGCGCCAGTTGATCGAAGCCCAGAGCCGTCGCCGCCAGGCCGCCACCGGTGGCGAAAGCCGCATTCCGCTGGACGACGAAACCGAGCGCACCTTGCGCGCAGCGGGCGTTGGCTATGACGACGTGTTGCCGGCCGGCCAGCGCCTAGCCGTGCGGCGTACGGCCAACCTGCACACCGGCGGCACCCTGGAAGACGTCACCGAACGCCTGCACCCGGTGCTGGCCGATGCTGCCGTGCGGGCGGCACGGGCACTGGAAATTCCGGTGGTTGGGCTGGACTTCATGGTGCGCGATGCCGGGCAGCCGGAGTACGTGATCATCGAGGCCAACGAACGTGCTGGCCTGGCCAACCATGAACCGCAGCCCACGGCCGAGCGTTTTATCGACCTGCTGTTTCCCCATAGCCGGCCTTTGGCGTAAACCGGTGCCGGCCTCTTCGCGGGCAAGCCCGCTCCCACAGGGATATCACCGCCCTTGAAGGTGGCGCTGTACCTGTAGGAGCGGGTTTACCCGCGAAGGCAGCGCTGTACCTGTAGGAGCGGGTTTACCCGCGAAGACGGCGCTGTACCCGTAGGAGCGGGTTTACCCGCGAAGACGGCGCTGTACCTGTAGGAGCGGGTTTACCCGCGAAGAGGCCGGCACAGGAGTAAAGGAGTCCCCAACCATGTCCGAGCAACACCCCGAACCCGATCTCGACTACCTCAAACGCGTGCTGCTGGAAATGCTCGCCATCCCCAGCCCCACCGGCTTCACCGACACCATCGTGCGCTACGTGGCCGAACGCCTTGACGAGCTGGGCATCCCCTTCGAGCTGACCCGCCGCGGCACCATTCGCGCCACCCTCAAAGGCCGGCAGGCCACCCCCGACCGCGCCGTCTCTGCCCACCTGGATACCATCGGCGCCAGCGTGCGTCAGTTGCAGGACAATGGCCGCCTGGCCCTGGCGCCCGTCGGCTGCTGGTCCAGCCGTTTTGCCGAGGGCAGCCGGGTTAGCGTGTTTACCGATACCGGGGTATTCCGTGGCAGCGTGCTGCCGCTGATGGCCAGCGGGCATGCCTTCAACACGGCGATCGACCAGATGCCGATCAGCTGGGACCACGTGGAAGTGCGCCTGGATGCCTACTGCGCCACGCGCGCCGACTGTGAGGCGCTGGGCGTGAGCATTGGTGATTTCGTGGCCTTCGACCCCTTGCCCGAATTCACCGAAAGCGGCCACATCAGTGCCCGTCACCTGGACGACAAGGCTGGCGTAGCGGCATTGCTGGCGGCACTGAAGGCCGTGGTGGAAAGCGGCCGCCAGCCGCTGATCGACTGCCACCCGCTGTTCACCATCACCGAGGAGACCGGCTCGGGTGCAGCCGGCGCCCTGCCCTGGGACGTCAGCGAGTTCGTCGGCATCGACATCGCCCCGGTGGCGCCCGGGCAGGCTTCCAGCGAGCATGCGGTCAGTGTGGCCATGCAGGACTCGTCGGGGCCTTACGACTACCACCTGTCCCGGCACCTGCTGAAACTGGCCGGCGACCATGACTTGCCGGTGCGGCGCGACCTGTTCCGCTATTACTTCAGCGATGCCCATTCGGCGGTGACTGCCGGGCACGATATTCGTACCGCGCTGGTGGCCTTTGGTTGCGATGCCACCCATGGTTACGAGCGCACCCATATCGATAGCCTGGCAGCGCTGAGCCGGTTGTTGTCAGCCTACCTGCTGAGCCCGCCCGTATTTGCCAGCGACTCGCAGCCGGCCAATACGTCACTCGAGCGCTTCAGCCACCAGCTGGAGCATGATGCGCAGATGGAGAGCGACACGCGGGTACCGGCCGTGGACAGCCTGGTCGGAAACAAAGGCTAAACGCACTTGGGGCTGCAAAGCGGCCCCAACACCTCGAATGTTTCGCGTAGCATGCCCATACCTATTTCAGACACCGCCCGACCATGCTGATCCCCTACGACCAATTGCAAGCCGAAACCCTGACCCGCCTGATCGAGGACTTCGTCACCCGCGACGGCACTGACAATGGCGACGACACACCGCTGGAAACCCGCGTGCTGCGGGTACGCCAGGCATTGGCCAAAGGCCAGGCTTTCATCCTGTTCGACCTGGAAAGCCAGCAATGCCAGTTGCTGGCCAAGCATGATGTGCCCCGCGAGCTGCTCGAATAGCAGGCCAGGCCTCTTCAGGCCTTGCTCTGCTTGGACGCCTTGATGCGCTTGTAAACTTCGGCTCGATGCACCGGCACCTCACGCGGAGCAGCCACACCAAAGCGCACCACGCCGTCCCGGGTCTCTACCACCATGATCCGGATGTCATCGCCAATCACGATGACCTCCCCTACTTCGCGCCCTATTACCAGCATGTTCCGATCCTCCTGCGAAAGGGAAAACCGGAGCCTGCCCCGTAGGTATTCAGCTACTCAATAGCTCCACTACGATTCAGAAGCCTCTTACACTTTTGAGTAACTTCTCCTACAGACCAATCATCGCGACGGGGCTTTTGCCCGCATTTTCACCGCCATTTCGGCCATCTCGTCATACAGCCGCTCAGGGGCCTGGCGTTTCAGTTGCCAGGCCTGGCGCCCTGCCTCATGGGGCAGGATGAGGAACTCGCCTGCAGCGACCTGCTGATGGATATAGTCGGCAATGTCCGCCGCACTGATCGGCGAACCTTCGAGCAGCTTGCGCACCTGCGCCTTCATCGCCGGGTTCGGCCCGCGGAACGAGTCCAGCAGGTTGGTCTGGAAGAACGACGGGCACACCACGTGCACCGCCACCTCCACCTGACGCAACTCCACCAGCAGGCTTTCCGACAAGGCCAGCACACCGGCCTTGGCCACGTTGTAGTTGCTCATGCCCGGGCCCTGCATCAGTGCGGCCATCGAGGCGACATTGATAATGCGCCCCTTGCTGCGCTCCAGCAGCGGCAGGAAGGCCTTGCAACCCTTGACCACGCCCATCAGATTGACCGCGATCTGCCAGTCCCAGTCCTCCAGCGTCAGTTCGGCGAAGAACCCGCCCGAAGCGACGCCGGCGTTGTTGACGATCACATCGACCCCACCGAACTTCGCTTCGCAGGCCTGGGCCAGGGCCGTCAGCTGGCTATAGTCGCGCACATCGCAGCGCTGGACGAAGCCGTCGCCACCGGCCTGGCGAACCTGCTCCAGCGTTTCGCGCAGGCCGGCTTCGTTGACATCGGCCAATGCCAGGCGCCAGCCCTCACGGGCCCAGCGCAGGGCGATCTCGCGGCCGAGGCCAGACCCGGCGCCGGTGATCATGATGCGTTTTTGCATGGTCGCAGGCCTTGTTCTGACAGGGAGTCCGGTGAGTCTAATCAAGGCGTCGCCATCCGGGAGGATTCATCAGGGCAGTGAATGGGCGGGCATGATTGGGTAGACGGCTGCACGGGGATGGAATCTTTACCAACCCGCACCGGTCCGAATTATCGAGAGGCCAGCAATCTCAGGCTCTTGCCCCCTAATCACGCAAGGACTTTGACATGACCACGATCCTTATCATCATCCTGATTCTGCTGCTGATCGGTGGCTTACCGGTCTTCCCCCACTCGCGCAGCTGGGGCTATGGCCCTTCCGGCATAATCGGCGTGGTGTTGGTGATTCTGTTGGTATTACTGTTGCTTGGGATGATATGACGCGCTGCGGATAGCCACTTCAAACAGTCACTTGAGGTGAATGGCAAGCGGGTCACACCACCCGGTTGCCATTCTACAGGTTCGCATCGAACACCATTGTCACGACGGCCTGATACTCGATACCAGGCAACATGTCCTGTTTCTGGGTGTGGCCGCGAGGGTATACATGAAAATGCAACTGCCCTTGGCTGCCGGTCACACCCTCTGGCGGGACTTCCAGGCTCATGGCGTTCTCAGCTCCGCCAAAGGTCATTGCCTGCCGATAGAGCGAACGGCCATTGTAGGAAACCCCTGGCAAGGTCATGGCCAGGTACAGCGGTATGCCATGGCCCTTGGCCGACCGTAGATTGCACGTGCTATCCAACCCGGTGCTGCACAGCGCCCAGACGTTGAATGGCCCACTGGCAGTCAGGCTGAAGCCCACGTCTTTTTCCAGTTTCTCTGCCACACCCCGTCCTCGGCTCCCAGGCCCGTGCGCCTGCTGCGGCACCAGTACCACCTGCTCGGAACCCGGCTCAAAACGCACCTCAAGGTCATGCACCACCTCCAGTTCGACGTTGATCGCCACTGAATCGGCCGTGAGCCCGGCGACCGTTCGGCTCGAACCCAGGCCAATATCCCTGTCGGGGCCTATCGAATAGACCACGCGCCCTCGGTACACGCCCGACTTCAAGCTCGCCGGCAAAGGCGTCTTCAGCCTGTAGCCCAGCGTAAGGTGACTCACATGGTAAGTGCTCGCATTCTCCACGTTGAGGTTGGCCCAGCACCCGTTGCTGGCTGGCGACCACAGAAACAGGCGATGCGCCGCGCTCGCCAACGCAACCTGGCAACCACTCGAGTCCAGGCCCGTGCGCGCCGCAAGCGTAGGTGCCCCATCGTCCGAAGTTACCGCACCGCCCAGGTGGGTAATGGCAAAGTCCATGCTGACCTGCTCGCCGGTCTTGTCACGCACCATCAGTAGCGCAGTTGGCTGGACAGGGGCCGAGAGGTAGAAGCCATCGGTGCCTTCGCCATCGACTGTTTTCGAGTATTCGACCCCCACATCCAGCAGATCCTGCAGCGGATCGCCACAAAGCTGCGGCAACTGAGTACAGACAGGGGATGACCGGGGTGTCAGGTTTTCAAATTGCCGGGTCTCGCCGCGGTAACGCAGCTTGAGCGTAATGTCGGCCGCCTGCGCCCACGATGAGCCGAACACGCCAGACAGCAGTACCAGCATTGCACACTTGCGAAACATGCCCCTACCTCTCACTCTGCCTTGAAGTTCATGGCTTTGCGCGCATCGCCTTCCACCTGTTCGAAGCGGTATTCGACACCGGGCTTCTCGACGAACTCGCGCGTACGTCCAGGACGAAGATGGTGCTTGGCCGGAGGCTCACACTCGTCCTCGTTCAGCACACAGACCTGGACGTTGTCGAGCAGCACCGTGGCATTGCCCTCGTTGCGCACGGTCCATTTCCCACCGGCTCGCTCGATCGAGGTCTGATACCGCGTGGCAGCAGGCTTGGTAATCAAAATGGTGCCGTAGCCGGCCAGAAACTGCACACCGGCACTGAGTTCCTTGCGGTAAGCGTCAAGCTCCGTTTCGTCCAGTGCGAAGCTGTCATCCTGTTCCGGCACCACCGGGACGAAGCGCAGCCGGTAGTAACGCTCCTGGTTCCGTTCACCGCGATACAGCAACCGCACGGCCTGCATGCCGCGTGCCGGGATGATCATCCGCGCAGGGCTGGCAACAACGCTGCGCTGGTCGAAGGGCAGCTCATCGACTTCCACCTCACGGGGTTCGGCCTGGCCGTCGTAGACCAGCTCCAGCACGCTGACCTTGACGAACGCGGTACTGTCCCCCCGGTTGTAGATGCGTTTGGCATAGGTGCCCTTGCCTGGCTCGAGGTAGTCATAGAGCGCGCCGACATCCAGCTGTGGCCCGGCCTGGGCAAACCACGGCAGCATCAGCGCAACGAACAACAAGGGTGACAAGTGAAATGTGAACCTGTGCATCTTCAACCTCTGTTTACTCAACATCCAATCCATCGACCCGGGAATCGGGCCCTCTACAGCGTCATGCCGAAAGCCGGCTCAGCCCACACTGGGCACACACCGCTGATCACCCACGATCAGCAGGTCATCCTCGCGATCAAAGTTGTCCGGCGGTAATGTCAGAAGGCAGCTACCTGCCGTGTCATGGCGAATTTCCAAGGTGGGCCGTGACTCACTCATTTCGACGTTGAAATAGCCATCCACCTCGACAACCGTGCGCCCGGCGTCATTGACCACATGCGCGCCGTGCAGTGGCTGGCCTTGCCCGTCGAGCAGCCGGCCAAACACGGTGACCGTTCGCATGACCTTCACTGTGTGGTACCCCACCCCACCGCGGTTGAGGTGATAGTCCACAGCGAGGGGTTGGATCTGAGCTGGCGGCACGTCCTTCGTGTCGAAGTCGAAGCGCACATGGCCAGACTTGAACGCCGTCACCGGCACGATATTGCGCCCGGGGTGCAGCACTGCACTCATGCCCTGGCCATCGTTGGCGCGCAGCTTCACACCGTGCAGATCGCTTTCGACATCGATGATCAAGCCGGCTTCGAGCGGCAGGTTGCTGCCGCCCATGGCCAGCTTCCCGGCGCCCAGCGCCAGGGTGCTTTCCAGGTTGAGGCCACCGCTGAGGTTATTGTTGAAAGAGGAACTCTGGGCATAGGCATCGCCCTGCAGCGCCTGGCTGTGGAATCGCCCATTGGCCGCCAGGCTGGTGCCATAGCCGTCGAGCGTCGCGCTGCCCCCCAGGCTGTGCACGGGGCCCAGGTCGACGTTCTGCCGATACCACAGCGAAGCGTAGGGGTCATTGCCCCCCTCACGCGAGGCGCGGCTACCCACATCGACCCCAAGCTGCCTGCCATCGCGCTCAAGCTTCATGCTTACAGCAACGTTGACGCCGCGGCTGCGGACACCGGCGCTGCTGCGCGTTCCAGGCCTGTCGAAAAGTGACAGGCGAACACTGCTCTGATGCCCCCGCAGTTTCCCGAAGAACGCCCAGCTGAGGTCGGCCCCCAGGCCGCTTGCCGAGCCCGCACTGTGTTCCAGACGCAGCGTCGCTGAACTGCGCGCGGTTACCCGCTGGTTGATCGAAAAGGCGGTGCGGCTGCGCACCTGGCGCTGGGAAGTATCGTCGTGACCGCTACTGCCAGGCTCCAGCCAGGTCTGGTTGTGGCTCAGCAACAACGAGCCCCAAGGGTGGGTGTAGGTCAACTGCAGATCGCCGCCGTTGCCCAGGCCCTGAGTCTGATTGAGGCTGGCGTAAAGCTTGAACCGTTCATGCACGTCCCAGTCCAGCGAGGTCCCCAACTGCAGGTCAGCATCGACCTGTTGCACTGACAACCCCAGCACCGCGGCAGGATGCATCAGGTAGTTGGAAAGGGCACCGAACACCGGGCTCTGTTCACGATTGCCATCCGAGTTGCTCAGCAGCTCGACCTGCTGGCCCAGGTACAGGTTGTAGCGCCAGCGGTTATCCATGTTCTGCCACCGGCTGGGCTTGTAGATGGACACTTCGCTGCGCGAGGTCTCCAGGCCGTCTTCGAGCAAACGCAGCTCCACATCATAGATGCCGCCGGGCAATACCCGCGTGTCGATCGCCTGCAAACCCGGCTGTACCGGCTGACTGTTGATCAGCGAACCATTGCGATAGATTTCGACGATACCCGGGCGGTTCGGCGTGACGTAGACGGGGATGGCGCTGGCTTGGCCATTGTCGACCAGCAGGCTGTCACTGCTGCCCAGCATCAAGCCAAGCGTGCTATCAGGGCGGCGCCCGAGTAGCGATGGCTGGCGCACCAGGCCTTGTGCGCCAGTGGAGAAGTAACCCAGCCGAAAGAAATGCTCTTCCTGCAGGCGCTCCGCGTAAAGCTGGTTCATGCGGTAACGCATATCGCCTTGCTCAGATGGGCTACGATCCACGCGTGCATCGGCAAGCGTCGTCCAGTTATGCAGGTTGCCCTGACCGAGCAGGCCGATTCTGCCCGTGGTCTGATTGCCATCATTGACCAGGTTGAGCTGGTTACGCAGCAGCAACCCAGCGTCACTCTGCTCCGGGAGGCGGTGGAAGAGCGCGTCCTGCTCCCGCTTCTCGGCATTGGAGGTCAGCAATGACAACTGGGAATTGGCCAGGCTGTAATGGATAGCCTGCAACCCGTCCGGGCAGTTTTGCAGGCAGTCGCCCAGCATGCGCCCGCCCTCCAGGCGCTGTTGCCATAACTGCCTGAGCGTGGCCGGCTCTGCGCTCTGCTCAGTGTCGGTAAACGCCAGCAACTGCACACGGTTATCACGGCTCAATACCACCATGGCATCACCGAGGTAGCGTTGATCAAGCTCCACTCGCACGGCAAGCGGCACATCGAAAAAGTGCGCCTCGAAGTCTTCTGGCAGACGCCCGAATGTATTCAGGTCAATGGCACTGGACGCGCGCTCGGCCAACACTTCGAGGGGCATGATGCAGGCAGCACCCAGCAGCCAGACAGCGAGTGCGCGGCCGGGTGCAGCAAACTGGAACATGATTCAATCCACTTCAACACCTGCCCCTACACTGGTAGACATCCAGTAAGTTGAGGCAGGCGGCACTGCTTCAATCAAAGGCTGGTGGAGGAAGTTTCAAACAACACGCTCACTGTCCCGGCATACTCACCCTTCAGATAACCATTGTCGGGCTTTATGGCCTTAAACGTAATGGGAAGATCATTGCCAGCTTTAGCATCTTCCGCGCTCATGACCTCCGCGGGCGTCAACTCCAACTTTTTATCCCCGACAGTGATGATAAGATCAATCTTCTGGTCGGTTTGTGGGTCTTGCAGCGATGCTGTGTGCAGCAGGTGGGCCTGAATAGCGCCGACATCACTCTGTGCCGAAAACTTTTCACTGACCGCCTTGAAGTCTTCGCGCTCCGGCTCATATTCAAGCGTCACGCCTTTCTCCAGCCAGTCCCCTACGGGGGCCACTGAAAAATCATTCCCGGGAATGATCGCCGTCACTGAAATACTCTGGGTGATCGGCTCAGGGGCGGACGCGACAGCGGCACCGGCAAACAATGCAAGGAACGGGACAGCCAATACATAGGATTTCACATCAAACTTCCTTTAACGGTTGCACATCAAATAGCGGGCGCCCTGGGGCACCCGAATGAAATTGCGAATCAGGGCGCCCCTGTTTCAAACATCAAGGTGGCTTGCGTAGTGTAAGTACCAGGCATGCGAGTCGACGACGATTCCGCCATCGGATAGAACCTGAATTGAATGTTTTTTCCCTGAGCAGCTTCAGCAGCACTGATGATTTCAACCGGCGCCGTGCCCATTTTTTTGCGATTCAACATGATGTGGTATCGACGGGGCGCTACCGCACCGCCCACCCGCGTGAACCGATACTCCGAACGATCTGTTTTCGCGTAAATCGGGCCGTAGGTGCTTTTTACAAACACCTCTTTTTCGATTTGCTTGAAGACGCCCCGGTCCGGGTCATATTCAGCCTGAAGTACGTCTTCCCACCAATTGCCAACCGAGTTCACCTGAAATTCAGGTGCCGACACGACAGCCTGGACACTGATGTCCTGCGGTATTTCCTTTGCCCCTGCAGCGCCCGCCACGCCAAGGAGAGCGAAGGTGATTAAACAGCGTAACTTCATTGAATATTCCCCAAATGTGCCGGCATCTATAGATGCACTTACGACATGAGGGAACTTTATGGGCAGAGCCTCACTATGTATGTAGGCTGTTTCTGACTGCATAAAATAAAAAACGCCCCGACAGGCGGGGCGTTTTTCAATGCAGGGGATTGACGTTAGTGCGAGACCGCCCCGCTGGCACCCAGGCCAGTCTGCGAACGCACGAACTGCGGGAAGAACAGCGCGCGCTCATCCTCAGCCGCCTTGGACTTGTCGGTGACCGAGAAGAACCAGATGCTGACGAAGGCAATGGCCATCGAGAACAGCGCCGGGTACTCGTACGGGTAGATGGCCTTCTCGTGGCCGAGAATCTGTACCCAGATGGTCGGGCCAAGGATCATCAGCGTCACCGCACTCACCAGGCCCAGCCAGCCGCCGATCATGGCACCGCGGGTGGTCAGCTTCTTCCAGTACATCGAAAGCAGCAGTACCGGGAAGTTGCAGCTGGCCGCAATGGAGAACGCCAGGCCGACCATGAAGGCAATGTTCTGCTTCTCGAACAGAATCCCCAGGCCGATCGCCAGCACACCCAAGGCGACAGTGGTGATCTTCGATACGCGGATCTCGTCCTTGTCGTTGGCTTTGCCCTTGCGCCAGACGCTGGCGTACAGGTCGTGGGACACTGCCGAGGCACCGGCCAGGGTCAGGCCAGCCACCACCGCCAGGATGGTGGCAAAGGCTACCGCCGAGATGAAGCCGAGGAACACACTGCCACCCACCGCATTGGCCAGGTGCACCGCGGCCATGTTGTTGCCGCCCAGCAGAGCGCCTGCGGCGTCCTTGAATTCCGGGTTGGTGCTGACCAGCAGGATCGCGCCAAAGCCAATGATGAAGGTGAGGATGTAGAAGTAGCCGATGAAGCCGGTGGCGTACAGCACGCTCTTGCGCGCTTCCTTGGCGTCACTGACGGTGAAGAAGCGCATCAGGATGTGCGGCAGGCCGGCAGTACCGAACATCAGTGCCAGGCCCAGGGAGAATGCCGAGATCGGGTCCTTGACCAGGCCACCGGGGCTCATGATCGCCTCGCCCTTGGCGTGTACCTTGATCGCTTCGGAGAACAGCGTGTTGAAGTCAAAGCCCACGTGCTTCATGACCATCAGCGCCATGAAACTGGCACCGGACAGCAGCAGCACAGCCTTGATGATCTGTACCCAGGTGGTGGCCAGCATGCCGCCGAACAGCACGTACAGGCACATCAGGATACCCACCAGGATCACCGCCACATGGTAGTCCAGGCCGAACAGCAGCTCGATCAGCTTGCCGGCGCCGACCATCTGCGCGATCAGGTAGAACGCCACCACGACCAGCGAACCGGAGGCCGACAGGGTGCGGATTTCCTTTTGCCCGAGGCGGTACGAGGCCACGTCGGCGAAGGTGTACTTGCCCAGGTTGCGCAAGCGTTCGGCAATCAGGAAAAGAATGATCGGCCAGCCAACCAGGAAGCCGATCGAGTAGATCAGGCCGTCGTAACCCGAGGTGAACACCAGCGCGGAAATACCCAGGAACGAGGCGGCCGACATGTAGTCGCCAGCAATCGCCAGGCCGTTCTGGAAGCCGGTGATCTTGCCCCCGGCAGCGTAGTAATCCGATGCCGACTTGTTGCGTTTGGAGGCCCAGTAGGTGATGCCGAGGGTGAAGGCGACGAAGGCCACGAACATGGCGATGGCGGAAACGTTCAGCGGTTGTTTCTGCACCTCGCCGGTCAGGGCATCGGCGGCCCACACGGCGGGTGCGAAGGCTCCGCAGGCCAGTACGGCCAGGGCTTTGGTTTGGCGAATCATTGTTGCGCCTCCTTCAGGATTTCCTTGTTCAGCTCATCGAATTCGCCGTTGGCGCGGCGTACGTAGATGGCGGTCAGGACGAATGCCGAAACGATCAGGCCGACGCCCAGGGGAATGCCCCAGGTAATCGATGACTCAGGACTGAGCTTGGCGCCCAGCACATGAGGACCGTAGGCGATCAAGAGGATGAAGGCGCAGTACAGGCCGAGCATGATCGCCGAGAGAATCCAGGCGAACCGTTCGCGTTTGGTGACCAGCTCCTTGAAACGGGGGCTGTTTTGTATCGAGAGGTAAATGCTGTCGTTCATTGTTTTTGTCCTAGCAGCACAGATACGGGATGGAACCCACACCCTTACTTTATGCTGCCGATGGACGCCAACCAGACGACCTTAGTCTTAGATGCAACGGTGTTTTACCGATTGCGTAACAAAGTAATGACCCGTTCGCGGGTAAACCCGCTCCTAGCAGGAGCGGGTTTACCCGCGAAGAAACCCTATTGGCCCTGGAAGGTTATTACTTGCCAGTCCACTCCTTCACACGATCAGGGTGCTTGGCGACCCAGTCCTTGGCGGCCGCTTCAGGCTTGGCCCCTTCCTGGATCGCCAGCATCACCTCGCCAATCTCGTCCTTGGACTGCCAGTTGAACTTCTTCAGGAACTCCGCCACTTCCGGTGCCTTGGTGGCCAGTTCCTTGCTGCCGATGCTGTTCACGGTTTCTGCCGCGCCATATACGCCTTTCGGGTCTTCGAGGAACTTCAGCTTCCACTTGGCGAACATCCAGTGCGGAACCCAGCCGGTCACCGCAATCGACTGCTGCTTGGCATAGGCACGGCCCAGTTCCGCCGTCATCGCCGCACCCGAGCTGGCCTGCAACTTGTAACTGGTCAGGCCATAGTCCTTGATCGCCTGGTCGGTCTTGAGCATCACACCGGAGCCTGCGTCGATGCCAACAATCCTGTCCTTGAAGCTGTTATCGGTCTTGAGGTCGGCAATGCTCACTGCCTTGACGTACTCTGGGACAATCAGGCCGATCTTGGCGTCCTTGAAGTTCGGGCCGTAGTCGACCACGTTGTCCTTGTTCTTGGACCAGTACTCACCATGGGTCACCGGCAACCAGGCCGACAACATGGCATCGAGCTTGCCAGTTGCCACACCCTGCCACATGATCCCCGTGGCCACGGCCTGCAACTTCACGTCATAGCCGAGTTTTTGCTTGATTACTTCGGCAGCCACGTT
The DNA here is from genome assembly GCF_036961695.1 of Pseudomonas sp. CGJS7. Classification (NCBI taxonomy): domain Bacteria; kingdom Pseudomonadati; phylum Pseudomonadota; class Gammaproteobacteria; order Pseudomonadales; family Pseudomonadaceae; genus Pseudomonas; species Pseudomonas sp. CGJS7. Next base: position 67,675 of record NZ_JBAMDI010000007.1, read on the forward strand.
GGTGGTCGCCACGCTGTCGGCCCAACCATCCACGTAACCAATGCTTACTTCTTTGGCCATAGCCTGTGCAGTGCTCATGGCCATTACCAGGGCGGTGCCCACACCCAGGAAACGTCGCATTTTCTTCAAAGTTGCCATCAAAGCATCCCCTCGTCAGGTCTTGGAGATTGCATCATCTTCCTGCAACACAAGTCGACCTGATCCACCTGCGACCTGCACCCGCCCCATATGCGACAGCACTGTGCCATTAGCGCCATCGGCCTGCCTCGGCCTGCGCGATCCTTGCATGCCAAAGGTTTGGCGCCGGGCTACTATCTAACCTTTTGTGCCAGACGATGGACCGCCACATGCCCAGTTGTAGCCGCCTGTTATTGCCGTTGTACCTGCTTGCCTGCCTGCTGGCCCTGCTCGGGCTGGGGGGGCTCTGGTACGGGCTGGGCAAGCCTGTGCACCTGCCCGATGCGGCCAGCCCTGCGCACAAGCTGCAATGCGCTTCGTACACGCCGTTTGACAAAGACCAGTCGCCTTACGACCAGCCGTTTCGCCTGCGCCCAGCGCGGATGGACGCCGACCTGGCGTTACTGGCCGAGCGGTTTCAGTGCATCCGTACCTATTCCATGAGCGGTCTTGAGGCAATCCCGGCGCTGGCACGCAAGCATGGGCTGAAGGTGATGCTGGGCGCCTGGGTGAACGCCCACCCGGCCGACACCGAGAAGGAAATCAACCTGCTGATCGCTGCTGCCAACGCCAACCCGGACGTGGTCAGCGCGGTGATCGTCGGCAATGAGACACTGTTGCGCAAGGAGGTGACCGGTGCCCACCTTGCCAAATTGATCGCGCGGGTGAAGCGCGAGGTCAAGGTGCCCGTGACCTACGCCGATGTCTGGGAATTCTGGCTGCAGCACCCGCAGGTGGCCCCGGCAGTGGACTTCCTGACCATCCATCTGCTGCCCTACTGGGAGGACGACCCGCGTGGCATCGACGATGCCTTGGCCCACGTTGCCGATGTGCGCCGGGTGTTCGGCACACGCTTCGCGCCCAAGGACATTCTGATTGGCGAAACCGGCTGGCCCAGCGAAGGCCGCCAACGCGAAACGGCGGTGCCCAGCCGGGTCAATGAGGCGCGCTTCATCCGTGGCTTCGTGGCCATGGCGGAGCGCAATGGCTGGCACTACAACCTGATCGAAGCCTTCGATCAGCCCTGGAAACGCGCCAATGAAGGCGCAGTGGGTGGTTACTGGGGGCTATACGACGCGGACCGGCAGGACAAGGGCGTGCTCGAAGGGCCAGTGAGCAACCTGCATGACTGGCCGCAGTGGTTGCTGGCCAGCGCCGTGCTGACGGTGATCATGCTGGGGCTGGCCGGGCGCCCCGCTACACCGATGGCCGCCTTGCTGCTGCCACTGCTGGCAGCGTTTGGTGCCGCTTGCCTGGGCCTGTGGGGCGAGTTGATGCGCACCCATGCGCGCTTTGCCGGGGAATGGCTGTGGGCACTGATGCTGGCCGGGCTGAACCTGCTGGTACTGGCCCATGCGTTGTTGGCGCTGACGCGGCGGGCCGGCTGGCGTGAACGCTTGTTCGCCTGGCTGCAGGAGCGAGCCGGCTGGCTGTTGCTGGCGGCAGGCTTCGCTGCGGCGGTGAGCATGCTGGCAATGGTGTTCGACCCGCGCTACCGCAGCTTCCCCAGCGCGGCGCTGGCGTTGCCGGCGCTGGTGTATGTGCTGTGGCCAGTGCGGGCACGGCGGGCGGAGGTGGCGTTGCTGGCGTTCATCGTCGGCGCCGGGGTGGCGCCGCAGTTGTTCGTGGAAGGGCTGGAGAACCAGCAGGCCTGGGGCTGGGCAGTGGTGAGTGTGCTGATGACAGCGGCATTGTGGCGAAGCCTGCGGATGCGCCAGGCTTGATACTGCATATTCCTCAAGCCCGGCGCGGACCTTGTGGGAGCAACTGTCTTGCTCAATTTCTGAAAGCTGGCGCGATCCCTGTGGGAGCGGGCTTGCCCGCGAACACGGGCGAAGCCCGTGCCATCCACCACGGTGTTGGCTTCGCGGGCAAGCCCTCTCCCACAGGTACGCGCAGCTGCCTACAATGGGGGCTGCCTGACCAGGCGCAACCCCGCCAGCACCAGCGCAAACACCGCAATGCTGGCGGTGTACAGCACCAGCGCCGGCACCGCGAACACCAGTGCCAACACTGCCAGCCACCAGCCGGCACGCGCGGAAACGAACTGGGCCAGTAGCGCAAGGCCCAATCCGCCCCAGGCCATGACTTGATGGTGAATGCCCAACCCCAGCAGCGAACGCACCTCGCACTGCCAATAGGCGGTCGGCACTGCGCACAGCCCTACCCACTGGCCGTCCTCCATCAGGCCGTAACGCACGCCATAACTGGCCGCGAGCCAACCCCCCAGGAACAGCAGCAACAGCGCCGTCGGCAGCGAACGAGACATCCTGTTCTCCAATAGCGGTAATCGAAAGCATCCATGATCGCTTATGCCCGTTTCTAAGGCAAAATCACACCCCGGCAGCTATGTTGCAGATAGCAAGTACGCCAAATGCCACCGCAGCGGGCAACTTTGCCCACCTGGCTGTGGTCCTAGCCTGCACACTGCTCGACCTTGCGTTCTTTTGGGGGATTACATGCTTCGATCTTTGCGCCTCGCTGCCCTGCTCGGCAGCTTGCTCATGGCTGTGGCCGCTTCAGCGCGGGATATCGACGCTGCCAGCTATGGCTACCCTCTTACCAACCCGTTCGAGGCCACCATCGCCACCACGCCGCCGGACAAGCGCCCTGACCTGCCCAGCGACGATGAAATCACTCAGTCCGACTACAGCCTGAACTTGCGCCCGGAACGCGAGTTCACGTTGCCCGACAACTTCTGGGCAGTGAAGAAGCTCAAGTACCGCCTGGCCCGCCAGGATCGCGAAGCGCCGCTGATCTTCATCATCGCCGGCACCGGCGCGCCCTACAGCAGCAGCATCAATGAATACCTGAAAAAGCTGTTCTACCAGGCCGGCTTCCACGTGGTGCAACTGTCATCGCCCACCAGCTATGACTTCATGAGTGCGGCCTCGCGCTTTGCTACCCCCGGCATCAGCCAGGAAGACGCCGAAGACATGTACCGGGTGATGCAGGCCGTGCGCGCCCAGCATCCACGCCTGCCGGTCAGTGATTTCTACCTCACCGGTTACAGCCTGGGCGCGCTCGACGCAGCCTTCGTCAGCCACCTGGACGAAACCCGCCGCAGCTTCAACTTCAAGCGTGTACTGCTGCTCAACCCACCGGTCAACCTCTACACCTCGATCAACAACCTCGACAAGCTGGTGCAGACCCAGGTCAAGGGCATCGACCGCAGCACCACGTTCTACGAGCTGATGCTGGAAAAACTCACCCGTTACTTCCAGGACAAGGGCTACATCGACCTGAACGACGCCCTGCTGTACGACTTCCAGCAGTCGCGCCAGCACCTGTCCAACGAACAGATGGCCATGCTGATCGGCACCTCGTTCCGTTTCTCGGCAGCCGACATCGCCTTCACTTCCGACCTGATCAACCGCCGTGGCCTGATCATTCCGCCGAAGTTCCCGATCACTGAAGGCAGCAGCCTCACGCCGTTCTTCAAGCGCGCCCTGCAGTGCGACTTCGACTGCTACATGACCGAACAGGTAATTCCGATGTGGCGCGCCCGCACCAACGGCAACAGCATCCTGCAGTTGGTCAACCAGGTCAGCCTGTATGCCCTGGAAGACTACCTGCGCAGCAGTGACAAGATCGCCGTGATGCACAACGCCGACGACGTCATTCTCGGCCCGGGCGACATTGGCTTCCTGCGCAAGGTGTTCGGCGAACGGCTGACCCTCTACCCCCATGGCGGCCATTGCGGCAACCTCAACTACCGCGTCAACAGTGACGCCATGCTGGAGTTCTTCCGTGGTTAACAAACTCCTCTTCGCCACTGCCCTGCTTGCCGCTGGCCACACCCTGGCCGCCGAAACCGCACCCCGAGCCAGTGTGGTCGAGGCCGACCCGCAGGTGATCGGCACCGCGCCACTGGTGCCCGAAGCCGATGGCTTCCTCGACCCGCTGCGTGAGCTGAAATTCAACCCGGGGCTGGACCAGCGCGAGTTCGAGCGCTCAACCCTGCAGGCGCTGAACGTGTACGACCCGCTGGAGTCGATCAACCGGCGCATCTACCACTTCAACTACCGATTGGACCAATGGGTGCTGCTGCCGCTGGTGAATGGCTATCAGTATGTCACCCCAAGCTTCGTGCGCACGGGGGTGAGCAACTTCTTCAACAACCTTGGCGATGTGCCGAACCTGTTCAACAGCGTGTTGCAGCTCAAAGCCAAGCGCTCGGCAGAAATCACCGCGCGACTGATGTTCAACACGATCATCGGCGTGGGTGGGCTGTGGGACCCGGCGACCAGCATGGGCCTGCCGCGCCAGAGCGAGGACTTTGGCCAGACCCTGGGCTTCTATGGCGTACCGGATGGGCCGTACCTGATGCTGCCGGTGCTAGGCCCATCGAACCTTCGCGATACCACCGGGCTGGTGGTGGATTATGCGGGAGAGCAGGCGGTCAACTACCTGAACGTGGCCGAAGCCAGCACCGATCATCCGGAAATCTTCGCACTGCGCGTGGTGGACAGGCGCTATACGACCAAATTCCGCTATGGCCAGCTGAATTCGCCGTTCGAGTATGAAAAGGTGCGGTATGTGTATACCCAGGCGCGCAAGTTGCAGATAGCCGAGTAAGCCTGCTGCGGCCCTTTCGCGGGTGAACCCGCTCCTACACAGGTATTGGCGCAACCCCTTGTCGCGAAAGGGCCCGCAAAGGCAACATCAAATCCCCAGGAATTCGCAAAGCTCGCGCTTCTTGGCCAGGGCATCGCGCCGCCCCAACTCGATCAGTTCACTGCAATAGCTGGCCTCGAACAGCAAATAGCTCAACACCCCCGCCCCGCTGGTGCGCGTTGCCCCCGGCCCCCGTAAGAACAGGCGCAGCGCCGCCGGCAACTCGCGGCGGTGCCGAGCGGCAATCTCATCCAGCGGCTGGCTGGGCGCCACCACCAGCACGTCGATCGGTGCCAGCCCCAGGCGCCGGGCATCCAGGTGCGCCGGCAACAGCCCGCTCAAGTGATTGAGGCGCTGCAGCAGTTCGATATCGCCTTCCAGGCTGTCAATGAACGTACTGTTGAGCATGTGGCCGCCGATCTGCGCCAGGCTCGGCTGCTGCCCGCTGAACACACGCTGGGGCGGTACAGGTGGCGCTGGCCGCTGCGGGTTTCCGCTGACCCCGACCACCAGCACCCGGCTGGCGCCCAGGTGCAAGGCCGGGCTGATCGGTGCCGACTGGCGCACTGCACCGTCGCCGTAATACTCGCCGCCCAGTTGCACCGGGGCGAACAGCAGCGGGATCGCCGCACTGGCCAGCAAGTGGTCGATGGTCAACGGTGCGGGTACGCCGATACGCCGGTGGCGCAGCCAGGCCTCGATGGTGCCGCGGCCCTGGTAGAAGGTCACCGCCTGGCCAGACTCGTAGCCAAAGGCGGTCACCGCCACGGCGCGCAGTTGCTCGGCGGCCAAGGCGTGGCCGATGCCATCCAGGTTCAGGTGCGTTTGCAGCAGGCTGCGCAACGGGCTGCTGTCGAGCAACGCCACAGGGGCCTGACCACCCAGCCCCAGCAGGCTGTGGCCAACGAAACGGCTGGCCTGGCGCACGACCCCGGGCCAGTCGCTGCGGATGACCAGATGGCTGCGGAAATTCTGCCAGAAGGCAGTGAGCCGCTGCACGGCGTCGTTGAAGTGCACCGCACCACTGGCCAGGGTGACGGCGTTGATGGCCCCGGCGGAGGTGCCGACGATGACCGGAAAAGGGTTGTCCGCGCCGGCGGGCAGCAACTCGGCGATGCCCGCCAGCACACCGACCTGGTAGGCGGCGCGGGCGCCGCCGCCAGACAGGATGAGACCGGTTACCGGGGGTGGTGCCATGGCGTCCTTCCTGGGGTTGATGTGTTTTCAGCGCTTCTTCTTGTCATACAGCCGCGGCGCACCCTCGGGGCGCGACTTGAACCGGCGGTGCGCCCACAGGTACTGCTCGGGGCACTCGCGCAACACGCTCTCGACCCATTGGTTGATGCGCAGGCAATCGGCTTCCTCGCTCTCGCCGGGGAAATCCGTCAGCGGCGGGTGGATGACCAGCCGATAGCCGCTGCCATCCTCCAGGCGCTTCTGGGTGAACGGAATCACCTGCGCCTTCCCCAACCGGGCGAACTTGGTGGTAGCGGTCACCGTCGCCGCGGGGATACCAAACAACGGTACGAAGATGCTCTGCTTGGCACCGTAGTCCTGGTCCGGTGCGTACCAGATAGCCCGGCCCGAACGTAGCAGCTTGAGCATGCCACGTACGTCCTCGCGCTCCACCGCCAGCGAATCGAGGTTGTGACGCTCGCGGCCGCTGCGCTGGATGAAGTCGAACAGTGCATTGCCGTGTTCGCGGTACATGCCGTCGATGGTGTGCTGCTGGCCGAGCAGCGCGGCACCGATTTCCAGGGTAGTGAAGTGCACCGCCATGAGGATCGCGCCCTGCCCCGCCTGCTGGGCGGCCTGCAGGTGCTCAAGGCCCTCGATATGGGCCAGGCGCGCCAGCCTGGCCTTGGGCCACCACCAGCTCATGGCCATTTCGAAGAAGGCGATGCCGGTGGAGGCGAAGTTGGCCTTGAGCAAACGCTGCCGTTCGTCGACCGACAGCTCCGGGAAGCACAGCTCCAGGTTGCGCGCGGCGATGCGCCGACGTTCACCGGCAAAGCAATACATGACGGCGCCCAGCGCGGCACCGATCTTCAGCAGCACCCGGTACGGCAACTGAACCACCAGCCACAGCAGGCCCAGGCCCAGCCACAGGCCCCAGAACTTGGGGTGAAGGAAATAGGGACGAAAACGCGGGCGTTCCATTGAAGCATCCGGAAAGACAAAGGCCGCGCATTCTACAACGGATCAGCGCATGTTGCGGGCAACCGGTGTTCTCGTTATAAGTCAGGGCACTTTTTTCGCAACAAGCCGTCTATGCAGACCATGAGCCCAAACCACACATCCGACACCGCCTCCGTGTTCCAGCTCAAGGGCAGCATGCTCGCCATTACGGTACTGGAACTGGCACGCAATGACCTTGAAGCCCTCGACCGCCAGTTGGCGGCCAAAGTCGCCCAGGCCCCGAACTTCTTCAGCAATACACCGCTGGTGCTGGCGCTGGACAAGCTGCCGGCCGACGAAGGGGCGGTCGACCTGCCCGGCTTGATGCGAATCTGCCGCCACCACGGCCTGCGTACCCTGGCCATCCGCGCCAACCGCATCGAGGACATCGCCGCCGCCATCGCCATCGACCTGCCGGTGCTGCCGCCGTCAGGGGCCCGCGAACGGCCGCTGGAGCCCGAGCCCGAGGTGGTCAAAAAGCCCGAACCGGCCCCGGCGCCACCACCGCCCCCCGAACCCGAGGTGCGCCCGACCCGCATCATTACTTCGCCAGTACGCGGTGGCCAACAGATCTATGCTCAGGGAGGTGATCTGGTTGTGACGGCTTCGGTCAGCCCAGGTGCGGAACTTCTGGCCGATGGCAACATCCATGTGTACGGCGCCATGCGCGGCCGCGCCCTGGCTGGCATCAAAGGCAACACCAAGGCGCGTATCTTCTGCCAGCAGATGACCGCCGAAATGGTCTCGATCGCCGGCCAGTACAAAGTCTGCGAAGACCTGCGCCGGGATCCACTGTGGGGGACCAGCGTGCAAGTCAGCCTGTCTGGTGACGTGTTGAACATCACCCGTCTTTAACGGATACTTGCCAGCATTTTTAGAGCAACTTTTTTACCGTTGCCTTTATTTCGCTATTTCAGTTTTTTGCAGGGACAAGTGTCCCGACTATTTTTAGGGGTGAAACACCTTGGCCAAGATTCTCGTGGTTACTTCCGGCAAGGGGGGTGTGGGCAAGACCACTACCAGCGCCGCCATTGGTACCGGCCTCGCACTGCGCGGCCACAAGACCGTCATTGTCGACTTCGACGTGGGCCTGCGTAACCTCGACCTGATCATGGGCTGCGAACGCCGCGTGGTGTACGACTTCGTCAACGTGGTCAACGGCGAAGCCAACCTGCAACAGGCCCTGATCAAGGACAAGCGCCTCGAGAACCTGTACGTGCTGGCCGCCAGCCAGACCCGTGACAAGGACGCGCTGACCCAGGAAGGCGTGGAAAAGGTACTGATGGACCTGAAGAAGGACTTCGAGTACGTCATCTGCGACTCGCCGGCCGGTATCGAAAAAGGTGCTCACCTGGCCATGTACTTCGCTGACGAAGCCATCGTGGTGACCAACCCGGAAGTTTCGTCGGTACGTGACTCCGACCGCATGCTGGGCATTCTGTCGAGCAAGTCGCGCCGCTCCGAAAACGGTGAAGAGCCGATCAAGGAGCATCTGCTGATCACCCGCTACCACCCTGAGCGCGTCGTCAAAGGCGAAATGCTGAGCGTGGCCGACGTGGAAGAAATCCTGTCGATCAAGCTCAAGGGTGTGATCCCGGAATCGCAGGCCGTCCTCAAGGCGTCCAACCAAGGTATCCCGGTCATTCTCGATGACCAGAGCGATGCCGGCCAGGCCTACAGTGATGCGGTCGACCGCCTGCTGGGCAAAGAGAAGCCGATGCGCTTCATCGATGTACAGAAGAAGGGATTCTTCGAGCGCATTTTCGGGAGCAAATAAACCATGAACCTTTTTGACTTCTTTCGTGGCAGACAGAAACAGACCAGCGCGTCGGTAGCGAAAGAGCGTCTACAGATCATCGTGGCGCACGAGCGCGGCCAACGCAGCGAACCGGACTACCTGCCCGCGCTGCAGAAAGAACTGCTGGAAGTGATCCGCAAATATGTGAACATCGGCAACGATGATGTGCATATCGAGCTGGAAAACCAGGGCAGCTGCTCGATTCTGGAGCTGAACATCACCCTGCCGGATCGCTGATCCGCGTAGTCGACAATTTGGGGCTGCCTTGCAGCCCTTCGCGGGCAAGCCTGCTCCTACAGGGGAACGCATACCCTTTGTAGGAGCGGGCTTGCCCGCGAAGGGCCGCAAAGCGGCCCCAGCGTTTACTGCTATTTTCGTGAGACCTGCAATGCCGCTGTCGAATGTCCAGATCCTCTTCGAAGACGCCGCCATCCTGGTGATCAACAAACCGACCCTGCTGCTGTCGGTACCTGGCCGTGCCGAGGACAACAAGGACTGCCTGATCACCCGTCTGCAGGAAAACGGCTACCCCGATGCGCTGATCGTGCACCGTCTGGACTGGGAAACCTCCGGCATCATCCTGCTGGCCCGCGATGCCGACAGCCACCGCGAGCTGTCGCGCCAGTTCCACGACCGTGAAACCGAAAAAGCCTACACCGCACTGTGCTGGGGCCAGCCGGCGCTGGACAGCGGCAGCATCGACCTGCCGCTGCGCTACGACCCACCGACCAAACCACGGCATGTGGTGGACCACGAGCAGGGCAAGCACGCCCTGACCTTCTGGCGTATCGTCGAACGCTGCGGCGATCACTGTCGGGTGGAGCTGACGCCGATTACCGGGCGTTCGCACCAGCTGCGCGTGCACATGCTGTCGATCGGGCACCCGCTGCTGGGTGATCGCCTGTACGCCAACCCGCAAGCCCTGGCGGCCCATGAGCGGCTGTGCCTGCATGCCTCGATGCTGAGCTTTACCCACCCGGTGTCCGGGCAGCGGTTGAAGTTCGAGTGCCCGGCACCGTTCTGATTTTGCAGGGCCTGTACCGGCCTCTTCGCGGCTAAAGCCGCTCCTGCAAGGACCGCACTGCGCTCAGGGGCTGTGCAATACCTGTGGGAGCGGCGTTAGCCGCGAAGATGCAGACACAAATTGTCGACATTCTGCGTTAAACTCGCGCCACTGCTGTCTGGAGTGAGCTATGCGCGACGCACTGAATACCGGCCTCATCGAATTTCTCAAGGCCTCCCCCACGCCCTTCCATGCCACCGCCAGCCTGGTCCAGCGCCTTGAGGCGGCCGGCTACAAGCGCCTGGACGAGCGCGACAGTTGGGACACCGAGATTGGCGGCCGCTACTACGTCACCCGCAACGATTCTTCAATCATCGCCATCAAACTGGGCAAGCAGTCGCCGCTGCTCAATGGCATCCGCATGGTCGGCGCCCACACTGACAGCCCGTGCTTGCGGGTCAAGCCTCAGCCCGAGCTGCAGCGCCAGGGCTTCCTGCAACTGGGCGTGGAAGTGTATGGCGGCGCGTTGCTGGCCCCCTGGTTCGACCGCGACCTGTCGCTGGCCGGTCGCGTCACCTACCGCCGTGACGGCAAGGTCGAAAGCCAGCTGATCGACTTCAAGCTGCCAATCGCGATCATCCCCAACCTGGCGATCCACCTGAACCGCACCGCCAACGAAGGCTGGGCGATCAACCCGCAGAACGAACTGCCCCCCATCCTCGCCCAAGTGGCCGGTGACGAACGCATCGACTTCCGCGCCCTGCTCACCGAGCAACTGGCCCGCGAGCACGAGCTGATCGCCGACGTGGTGCTGGACTACGAGCTGAGCTTCTATGACACGCAGGACGCCGCGCTGATCGGTCTGAATGGCGACTTCATCGCCGGCGCCCGCCTGGACAACCTGCTGTCGTGCTACGCCGGTTTGCAGGCCCTGCTGGCCGCCGACAGCGACGAGACCTGTGTGCTGGTGTGCAACGACCACGAAGAAGTCGGCAGTTGCTCGGCCTGCGGTGCCGATGGCCCGATGCTGGAGCAGACCCTGCAGCGCCTGCTACCCGATGGCGACACCTATGTGCGCACCGTCCAGCGCTCGCTGATGGTATCGGCCGACAACGCCCACGGCGTGCACCCCAACTACGCCGACAAACATGACGGCAACCACGGGCCGAAGCTCAACGCCGGGCCCGTGATCAAAGTGAACAACAACCAGCGTTACGCCACCAACAGCGAGACTGCCGGGTTCTTCCGCCACTTGTGCATGGCCGAGGAAGTACCGGTGCAGAGCTTTGTGGTGCGCAGCGACATGGGATGTGGCTCGACCATCGGGCCGATCACCGCCAGCCACCTGGGTGTGCGCACGGTGGATATCGGTTTGCCGACCTTTGCCATGCACTCCATTCGCGAGCTGTGTGGCAGCCATGACCTGGCGCATCTGGTGAAGGTACTGACCGCGTTCTACCGTAGCCGCGAGCTGCCTTGATGTAAGCAGGCCCGGCCTATTCGCGGGTGAACCCGCTCCTACGGGGTTGTGCGGTCCCCGTAGGAGCGGGTTCATCGAGGCGTCGAACCGCCGCGAACAGGCCGCGCCTGCTTAAACGTGCTCAAGGTCAATCACGCCTCGTTGGCCAAGCGCTATGCTTGTTACATGGCCCCACTGCAAAAGGATTGCTGTCCATGTCCCCGTTCCTGTCACTGTTCGTACCGGTGTTCCTGTTCCTGATGCTGCTGACCATCGGCTTCAGCATGCGCGAACGCAACATCGGTGTACTGATGATGTGGGTCGGCACCCTGGGTATATTCGGCCTCACCTGCTGGAAGATCCTCGAGAAACTGCCGACATAAACCTCTACACTCGGTCAATCGTTTGACCTGAGGTAGATTTGCCAGTGCCTGCCCTCCTGCGTTACCTGTTCCTGTTGCTCTTGCTTTTCATTGCCCCGGTACAAGCGGCGGGCTTGCCTGGCCTGCTGGGCGGCAGTGCGCCCGCGCAACCAGAGGCCACCGAGCCGCTGGGCAAGTCGCTGGACGAGGTGATCAAGAACCTCGAAAACGACCAGCAACGGGCCAAGCTGCTGGCCGACCTGAAAAAACTGCGCGACGCCACCCGGCAATCGCAACCCAGCGTTGAACAGGGCGTACTCGGCCTGATCGGCGGTGCCCTGCATGACTTTGAAAAACAGTTCAGCGGCGATGCCAGCCCATTCCACCGCTGGGCCGCGGAAATCGAACAGGCCCAGGCCGAACTGGCGGAACTGGTGGTGCCCGTGCACCAGTGGCCGGCGATCCTGTTCGGTTTTGCTGCAGTGATTGCCGTGTGGAGCGTGCTGGCCTATGCCTTCAACTGGGTCGGCCATCGGGTCCGCCTGCGCTTTGGCCTGAGCGAGGAACTGCCACAGCACCCGCGGACCTGGGACCTGGTGCGCTTTGCCTTGCGCAAGCTCGGCCCCTGGCTGGTGGCGCTGGTGTTCACGGTGTACCTGAGTTTCGTGCTGCCGCCATCACTGGGCAAATCCCTGGCAATGGTGCTGGCCTACGCACTGGTGGTCGGTACCTGCTTTTCGGCCATTTGCGTCATCGCCTTTTCCTTGCTGGACGGCCCACACCGCCACCGCGCCCTGCACATCCTGCGGCGCCAGGCGTTTCGCCCGTTGTGGCTTATTGGCAGCTTCGCCGCGTTTGGCGAGGCGATGAGCGATCCACGCATGCTGGTTGCCCTCGGTACCCACCTGGCCCACACCCTGGCTACCTTGGCCAATGTGATTGCGGCACTGTGTACCGGGCTGTTCATCCTGCGCTTCCGCCGGCCGATCGCCCACCTGATCCGCAACCAGCCACTGTCGCGACGCCTGACCCGACGTACCCTCAGCGATACCATCGAGATCCTCGGCAGCTTCTGGTTCATTCCGGCGCTGATCCTGGTGGCCATTTCGCTGTTCGCCACCTTCGTCTCCGCCGGCGACACCAGCACCGCCCTGCGCCAGTCGCTGATGTGCACCGTGCTGGTGGTGGTGTGCATGGTGCTCAACGGCCTGGTGCGCCGCCATGCCGCCAACCCCAAGCGGGCCAGCAAGCGCCAGGCGGTGTACACCGAACGCCTGCGCAACTTCGGCTACCTGCTGGTGCACCTGTTCATCTGGCTGGTGTTCATCGAGTTGGGCCTGCGTGTGTGGGGCGTGTCGATGATCAGCTTCGCCGAGGGCGACGGCCATGACATCAGCCTGCGCCTGCTGGGCCTGGCCGGCACGCTGATCGTGGCCTGGCTGGTGTGGATCCTTGCCGACACCGCCGTACACCATGCCCTGGTGCGCTCGCGCCGGGGGCTGGCCAACGCCCGTGCGCAAACCATGATGCCGTTGATTCGCAACGTGATGTTTGTGGTCATCTTCATCATCGCGGTCATCGTCGCCCTGGCCAACATGGGCATGAACGTCACCCCGCTGCTGGCCGGTGCCGGTGTGATCGGCCTGGCCATCGGTTTTGGCGCGCAGTCGCTGGTGGCCGACCTGATCACCGGCCTGTTCATCATCATCGAAGATTCGCTGGCCATCGACGATTACGTGGATGTCGGCGGCCACCTGGGCACGGTAGAAGGGTTGACCATTCGTACCGTGCGCCTGCGCGACATCGACGGCATTGTGCATACCATCCCGTTCAGCGAAATCAAGAGCATCAAGAACTACTCGCGGGAGTTCGGCTACGCGATCTTCCGCGTGGCAATCCCGCACAGCATGAACATCGACCAGGCGATCTCGCTGGTTCGCGAAGTTGGGCAGAAGCTGCGCAACGACCCGCTGATGCGCCGCAATATCTGGTCACCGCTGGAGCTGCAGGGGGTGGAGAGCTTCGAGTCAGGGTCGGCGATCTTGCGGGCGCGGTTCAAGACCGCGCCGATCAAGCAGTGGGAGGTGTCGCGGGCGTTCAACCTGGCCTTGAAGCGGCAGCTGGATGAAGCCGGGCTGGACCTGGCGACGCCGCGGTTGTCGGTGCAGGTGGTGACAGCCGGTGGGGGTGGAATGACCGAGGCCGGCTCGTAGGAGCGGGTTTACCCGCGAAGAAGGCAACACATCATCCAGCCTGGGCACGAATGCGGATCGCATCATGCCGCCAATACTCGAGGTCACAGTCGATCAAGTGCCCATGCTGGTCGCTGTTGACCCGGGTAATGTGCAACCCCGGGCTGCCCGCCGACACTTTCAAGGCACTGGCCGCCTCCACCGGCAACGCTGTCGGCAGGATCTCGAAGCACACCTGCCCGTACTCGATGCCATACACCCGCCCATAAATCTCGGTCAGTGACTGCGCCAGGTCGTGTTCGAGAATGCCTGGAAAGTAACGGGGGTTGAGGTAATGCTCGGCATACAGCACCGCCCGCCCGTCAATCCGCCGTAACCGGCAGACGCGCACCACACTGGACAACGCCGGCAGCTGCAAGCGTGCACAGATGGCCGCCGAAGCCGGCTGCAGCCTCGCCGACAGCAGTTCGGTACTGGCCACCCGCCCCTGATCGCGTACCATGGCATGGAAGTGGCTGCGCTCGATCAGGTCGTAGGTCAAGCGCTGCGGCGCAACGAACCAGCCTCGGCGCTCTTCTCGGTAGATCAAGCCTTGGGCCTCCAGCTGCACCAACGCCTCACGCAGGGTAATGCGCGTGGTGTCGAACACCTCGCTGAGCCGCCGCTCGGCCGGCAGCTTGCCGCCCGGCGCCAGCAGGCCATGCTCGATCTGCTCCTGCAGGGCATGGCAGATGGCTGTTACCGCACGCGGGGGCGTCGACTGCATCGAAAGGTTACCTATCTGGACTAGTCCAGCCCCATCACAGGGCAGGTTGAGAATAGTGCAAGCCTAGGCAGGGCTGATGAACATCCTGTGACAAAGGGCCAGGCACTGCCAGAAACGCGCCAAGCCAGCAGAACCGGGGCGATTACCTGGTCTACGCTGTAGCTTCAGGGCCCTTGCCGGCCCCCTCCCTACATCAAACTGTCACGCAAGCGGCCTACTTTGGCTCAAGGTTTGCTGACCTAGACCAAAGGTGCCAGTCAAAGGCTTGCAACGGCTTTACCCAGAACAACGATCGCAAAGGCACCCACCCAAAGGAGCTTCGGATGAAAAAGTTCTTCATGGCGTCACTGCTTGGTTCGGCCATCGCGTTGTGCACCACGGCCATGGCCGCCGGCACTGACCTCAAGGCCCTGGAAGACGCCGCCCGCAAGGAAGGCACTGTCAACAGCGTGGGCATGCCCGACGCCTGGGCAAACTGGAAAGGCACCTGGGAAGACCTGGCCAGCAAGTACGGCCTCAAGCACAGCGACACCGACATGAGCTCGGCCCAGGAACTGGCCAAGTTCGAAGCCGAGAAGGACAACGCCAGCGCCGACATCGGTGACGTGGGTGCCGCCTTCGGCCCGATCGCGGTGACCAAGGGCGTCAGCCAGCCTTACAAGCCAAGCACCTGGGACCAGGTGCCGGAATGGGCCAAGGACAAGGACGGCCACTGGGCGCTGGCCTATACCGGCACCATCGCTTTCATCATCAACAAGGACCTGGTCAAGGAAGAGGAACGGCCGAAAACCTGGCATGACCTGGAAAAAGGCAAATACAAGGTCGCCATCGGTGACGTCGGCACCGCCGCCCAGGCCGCCAACGGTGTGCTGGCTGCGGCCATCGCCTACAAGGGTGACGAAAGCAACGTGGCGCCGGGCCTGCAGCTGTTCACCAAGCTGGCGCAGCAGAAGCGCCTGTCGCTGGCCAACCCGACCATCCAGACACTGGAGAAGGGCGAGGTGGAAGTTGGCGTGGTGTGGGACTTCAACGGCCTGAGCTACCGTGAACAGATCGACCCAAAACGTTTTGAAGTGCTTATCCCCTCGGACGGCTCGGTGATTTCCGGCTATACCACGGTCATCAACAAGTACGCCAAGCACCCCAACGCGGCCAAGCTGACCCGTGAATACATCTTCAGCGACGCCGGGCAGATCAACCTGGCCAAGGGCCATGCGCGGCCGATCCGGGCCGAGCACCTGAAGCTGCCGGCGGATGTGCAGGCCAAGCTGCTGCCCAACGACCAGTACGCTGCCGCCCAGCCGATCAAGAATGCCGAAGCCTGGGAAGCCACCTCGAAGAAACTGCCGCAGATGTGGCAGGAGCAGGTGATCATCGAGATGGAGTAAGGGGCTGGGCTTTGTAGTGCCTGATCCGGCCCTTTCGCGGGTAAACCCGCTCCTACACAGGGATACGCGATACATGTAGGAGCGGGTTTACCCGCGAAGATGCCAACGCGGTTCATGACTGGAGAAAACATGCAACACAACGTCATCCTGGTCCTGCTCGACGGCCTCAACTACCAGGTCGCCCATCATGCGATGGGCCACCTGCACGCCTACGTCGAGGCCGACCGCGCCGCGCTGTACCGCGTGGAATGCGAGCTGCCCTCGCTGTCGCGGCCGCTGTACGAATGCATCCTCACCGGCGTGCCACCGATCGACAGCGGCATCGTGCACAACAACATCAACCGCCTGTCCAACCAACGCAGCGTGTTTCACTACGCCCGCGAGGCCAACCTGGGCACTGCGGCGGCGGCCTATCACTGGATGAGCGAGCTGTACAACCGCTCGCCCTTCGATCCGCAGCGCGACCGCCATACCCACGCGCCGAAACTGCCGATCCAGCATGGACTGTTCTACTGGGACGACCGTTACCCCGATTCGCACCTTCTGGCCGATGGCGAGTACCTGCGCCGCCGCCACGCGCCCAACTTCCTGTTGGTGCACCCGATGAGCGTTGACGACGTGGGTCACCGCCACGGCCTGGACAGCAGCCAGTATCGCAACGCTGCGCGCAGCGTCGACATCCTGCTGGCCGACTATCTGCCCGGCTGGCTCGAAGAGGGCTACCAGGTATTGGTCACCGCCGACCACGGCATGAACAACGACCGCTCGCACAACGGCCTGCTGGCGGAAGAACGTGAAGTGCCGCTGTTCGTCTTCGGCGACGCCTTCAGCCTGGACCCGGCCGCCAAACCGCTGCAGACCGAACTGTGCGGCACCATCTGCGAGCTGCTGGGCGCCGCGCACGACAAGACGGTTTGCCGGGAGTTGCTGAAGTGAATGGCGGCATACGTGGCCGCTACCTGGCCCTGCTCTGCCTGCTGCCGTTCGCCGTGTTCTTCGTCATCTTCCAGGTCGCCCCGCTGGCCTGGGTGGCGATCAACAGCCTGCAATCGGAGGCCGGCTGGGGCATCGACAACTTCAGCAAGGTGTTCGCCTCCAAGTTCTACCGGCAGGCGTTGCAACGCAGCCTGGAAATCAGCTTCTGGTCGAGCGTGTTCGGCATCGTCATCGCTACCCTCGGCGCCTATTCACTGCGCCAGGTGGACTCGAAGCTGCGCGACTTCGTCAGCGCCTTCGCCAACATGACCAGCAACTTTGCCGGCGTACCGCTGGCCTTTGCCTTCATCATCCTGCTTGGCTTCAACGGCGCGCTGACGCTGCTGCTGAAGCAGGTCGGCCTGCTGGAAGACTTCAGTATCTATTCCAAAAGCGGCTTGATCCTGGTGTACACCTACTTCCAGATCCCGCTGGGCGTCTTGCTGCTGTACCCCGCCTTCGACGCCCTGCGCGAAGACTGGCGCGAGTCAGCCGCACTGCTGGGCGCCAACCACTGGCAGTTCTGGCGACACATCGGCCTGCCGGTGCTGGCCCCGGCACTGCTGGGCACCTTCGTCATCCTGCTGGCCAACGCCCTGGGCGCCTACGCCACGGTGTACGCACTGACCACCGGCAACTTCAACGTACTGCCGATCCGCATCGCCGGCCTGGTGGCGGGCGACATCAGCCTCGATCCGAACCTGGCCAGCGCCCTGGCGATGGTGCTGGTGGGGCTGATGACGCTGGTCACGGTGGTGCATCAATGGCTGCTGAAAAGGAGCTACCATGCGCGCTGACATCCGTTCCGGCGGCTGGTACCACCGCCTCGTGGTCTACCTGCTGTTCCTGATCCTGCTGCTGCCCCTGGCCGGCACCCTCCTCTACTCGCTGGCCACCAGCTGGTCGGCGAGCCTGCTGCCCAGTGGCCTGACCCTGAAGTGGTATGCGGCGCTGTGGAGCGAGCCGCGTTTCCTCGCGGCCTTCGGCCAGTCGCTGCTGGTGTGCGTAGGCGCGCTGCTGCTGTCGGTGGTGCTGATCTTGCCACTGCTGTTCGTGGTGCATTACCACTTCCCGCGGCTCGACGCGCTGATGAACATCCTCATCCTGCTGCCATTCGCGGTGCCGCCGGTGGTGTCGTCGGTGGGGCTGCTGCAGCTGTATGGCAGCGGGCCGATGGCCATGGTCGGCACACCGTGGATCCTGATCGGCTGCTACTTCACCATCGCCCTGCCGTTCATGTACCGGGCCATCACCAACAACCTGCAGGCCATCAACCTGCGCGACCTGATGGACGCCGCGCAGTTGCTCGGCGCCAGCACCTGGCAGGCCGCACTGCTGGTGGTGCTGCCGAACCTGCGCCAGGGCCTGATGGTGGCAGTGCTGCTGTCGTTCTCGTTCCTGTTCGGTGAATTCGTGTTTGCCAACCTGCTGGTCGGCACCCGCTACGAGACCCTGCAGGTGTACCTGAACAACATGCGCAACAGCAGCGGCCACTTCAACAGCGCGCTGGTCATCTCCTACTTCGCCTTCGTGCTGGTACTGACCTGGGTCGCCAACCGCCTGAATAAGGACAAGACCTGACATGAGCTTCGTCAGCGTACAGAAACTGCAGAAAAGCTACGCCGGCAGCCCGGTGTTCGAGCGCATCGACTGCCACATCGAACGCGGCGAATTCGTCACCCTGCTCGGCCCGTCCGGCTGCGGCAAGTCCACCTTGCTGCGCTGCATTGCCGGGCTGACCTCGGTGGACAGCGGGCAGATACTGCTCGACGGCCACGACATCGTGCCGCTAAGCCCGCAAAAGCGTGGCATCGGCATGGTGTTCCAGAGCTACGCGCTGTTCCCCAACATGACCGTGGAGCAGAATGTCGCCTTCGGCCTGCGCATGCAGAAGGTCAAGGCCGATGAAAGCCAGCTGCGGATACGCGAGGTGCTGGAGCTGGTGGAGCTGGGCAAGTTCGCCGGGCGCTACCCGCACCAGCTTTCCGGTGGCCAGTGCCAGCGCGTGGCCCTGGCACGCTCACTGGTCACCCGCCCGCGCCTGCTGCTGCTCGACGAACCGTTGTCGGCGCTGGATGCGCGTATCCGCAAGCACCTGCGCGAGCAGATCCGCGCCATCCAGCGCGAACTGGGGCTGACCACCATCTTCGTCACTCACGATCAGGAGGAAGCGCTGACCATGTCCGACCGCATCTTCCTGATGAACCAGGGGCGCATTGTTCAGAGTGGCGATGCCGAAACCCTCTACACCGCACCCGTGGACCTGTTTGCCGCCGGCTTTATCGGCAACTACAACCTGCTCGACGCCGACAGCGCCAGCCGCCTGCTGCAGCGCCCGGTGGCCAGCCGCCTGGCGATCCGCCCGGAGTCGATCACCCTTGGCGAGCACGGCGAGCTGGACGCCGAGGTGCGCAGCCACAGCCTGCTGGGCAACGTGATCCGCTACCGGGTGCGGGTGCGCGAAGTGGAGCTGGTGGTCGATGTGCTCAACCGCTCGCCGGCCGACTTGCATGCGGACGGAAAACGGGTAAGCGTGTCGATCGACCCCACTGCGCTGCGGGAAGTGGCTTAAGGAGACTCAATACAATGGCACTGGCAATTTTCGATCTGGATGAAACCCTGATCCACGGCGACTGCGCATCACTGTGGAGCGAGCAGATGGCCAGGCTGGGCTGGGTCGACGGCAAGGATTTCCTGCGCCGCGATCATGAACTGATGGAAGCCTATGGCAGGGGCCACCTGCAGATGGAGGACTACATGGCCTTCAGCCTGGAGCCGATTGCCGGGCGTACCCTGGAAGAAGTCGAGCACCTGGTGACACCGTGGGTCGAAGAAGTGATCGAACCGATCATCTACGGTGACGCCTGCCGCTGCATTGCCGAGCACCGCAAGCGTGGGGATCGCATCCTGATCATTTCCGCTTCGGGTACGCACCTGGTCGGGCCGATTGCCGCGAGACTGGGCGTGGATGAGTACCTGGCCATCGAGCTGGAGGCAGTGAACGGGGTGTACACCGGCAAGACCCACGGCGTGCTGACCTATCGTGAGGGCAAGATCACCCGGTTGCTGGAGTGGCTGGATCAGGAGCAGGAAAACCTGGAGGGCGCGAGTTTCTATTCCGATTCGAGGAATGACTTGCCGTTGTTGTTGAGAGTGGATCACCCGCATGTGGTGAACCCGGACGCGGTGTTGCGCGAGCATGCCGAGATCAATGGGTGGCCGATTCTGAGCTGGAGCTGAAGGTTTTTATGGGCTGTGCCGGTCCCTTCGCGGGTAAACCCGCTCCTACATCGCACAGTGTTCAAATTATGGCGATCCCGATGTAGGAGCGGGTTTACCCGCGAAGGGGCCAGGCCTGCTTACACCAGGCTAGGGTCGATCACCATCACCAGCTTGCCCGACACCTGGTTGGTCTCCAGCTCGGCATACGCCGCCTGGGCAAACTCCACCGGATAGGTGTCGACCAGCTGCGGCGACAACCGCCCCTCGGCGAACAGCGGCCATACTTGCTGCTGCAGTTCGCGCAGCAACTCGGCCTTGAAGCCGTCATCACGGTTGCGCAGGGTGGAACCGGTAATTTCCAGACGCTTGCCCAGCACTTGGGCCAGGTCCAGCTCGAACTTGCGTCCGCCCATCAGCCCGATGATCACCCAGCGCCCGTCACGGGCCAGCAGCTTGAGGTTCAGCTCACCGTAGCTGGCGCCCACCGGGTCGAGAATCACATCGAACGGGCCGAAAGCTTCCAGCTCGTCCAGGTTCTCGTTACGTACCACACCCCCCGCAGCGCCCAGCGCCTGGCAGTAGGCCAGGCGGTCCTGCGAACCGACGCTGACCCATACCGGGCTGCCGAACGCCTTGCACAGCTGGATGACGGCCGAGCCAACGCCACTGGCGCCGGCGTGCACCAGCACCTTCTCGCCAGCCTTAACTGCACCGAGCTGGAAGATGTTCAGCCAGGCGGTGGCATACACCTCCGGCAACGCTGCCGCCTCATGCAGGCCAAGGCCTTCGGGTACCGGCAATACGTGACGGGCATCGACCACCACTTCCTCGGCCATGGCGCCGCTGGCCAGCAGGGCGCAAACGCGGTCACCCACGCGCCAGGCGGCACCAGCCCCCACCTCTTCAACCACCCCGGAACACTCCAGCCCCATGTATGGGCTGGCACCTGGTGGTGGCGGGTACAAACCTTTCATCTGCAGCAGGTCGGCGCGGTTCAGCCCCGCAGCGGCCACGCGAATGCGCACTTGGCCCGCGTCACAGGTCGGGCGTTCGGCCTCGACCCACTCCACATGTCCGTCAACGCCTTGCAATGCCTTCACAGTGCCTCCATAGTTGAATCATGACTGGGCCTGAGGTCGCTTACCTCAGGCCTTTTGCAGTATTTGCCCGGCTCCATGGAACCGGCAACGGAAAAGACGGCCTACTATGCGTGATCAATTGCCTCCACGTCGAATCAGCATGAAGCATTTCCTTCCAAGCACCGCACTGGCTGTGATGATCGGCCTGGGCAGCCTCACGCTCGGCGGCAATGCGGCGGCCGCCAACAAGTGGGACAGCCTGCAGCCCGACCGCGACGAGATCGTCGCCAGCCTCAACGTGGTGGAATTGCTCAAGCGCCACCACTACAGCAAGCCGCCCCTGGACGATGCCCGTTCGGTCATTATCTACGACAGCTACATCAAGCTGCTGGACCCGGCGCGCAGCTACTTCACCGCTGCCGACATTGCCGAATTCGATAAATGGAAAACGCAATTCGACGATTTTCTCAAGAGCGGCAACCTGGACCCGGGCTTCACCATCTACAAGCGCTACCTCGACCGCGTCAAGCAACGCCTGGACTTCGCCCTGGCCGAGCTGAACAAGGGCGTGGACAAGATTGACTTCACCACCAGGGAAACCTTGCTGATCGACCGCAAGGACGCGCCGTGGATGAAGAACCAGGCCGAGCTCGACGACTTGTGGCGCAAACGCGTCAAAGACGAAGTGCTGCGCCAGAAGATCGCCGGCAAGGAACCCAAGCAGATCCAGGAAACCCTAATCAAGCGCTACAAGAACCAGCTCACGCGCCTGGACCAGACCCGTGCCGAGGACATCTTCCAGGCCTACATCAACACCTTCGCCCAGTCCTACGACCCACACACCAACTACCTGTCGCCGGACAACGCCGAAAACTTCGACATCAACATGAGCCTGTCGCTCGAAGGCATTGGTGCAGTGCTGCAAAGCGACAACGACCAGGTCAAGATCGTGCGCCTGGTGCCAGCAGGCCCGGCAGCCAAGACCAAGCAGGTGGCCCCGGCTGACAAGATCATCGGCGTGGCCCAGGGCAACAAGGAAATGGTCGACGTGGTGGGCTGGCGCCTGGACGAAGTGGTCAAGCTGATCCGCGGCCCGAAAGGTTCGGTGGTGCGCCTGGAAATCATCCCGGCCAGCAATGCGCCTAGCGACCAGACCAGCAAAATTGTGTCGATTACCCGTGAAGCGGTGAAGCTTGAAGAGCAGGCGGCGAAGAAGTCGGTGCTCAAGCTCAAGCAGGACGGGCGTGACTACAAGCTGGGCATCATCGAGATCCCGGCCTTCTACCTGGACTTCAAGGCCTACCGCGCTGGCGACCCCGAGTACAAGAGCACCACGCGTGACGTGAAGAAGCTGCTCACCGAACTGCAGAAAGAGAAAGTCGACGGCGTGGTCATCGACCTGCGCAACAACGGCGGCGGCTCGCTGCAGGAAGCCACCGAGCTGACCAGCCTGTTCATCGAGAAAGGCCCGACCGTGCTGGTGCGCAACAGCGACGGCCGCGTCGACGTGCTGGAAGACGAAAATCCGGGGGCCTTCTACAAGGGCCCGCTGGCACTGCTGGTCAACCGCCTATCGGCCTCGGCATCGGAGATCTTCGCCGGTGCCATGCAGGACTACCACCGCGCGCTGATCATCGGTGGCCAGACCTTCGGCAAAGGCACCGTGCAGACCATCCAGCCGCTCAACCATGGCGAGCTGAAGCTGACCCTGGCCAAGTTCTACCGGGTTTCCGGGCAGAGTACCCAGCATCAGGGGGTGCTGCCGGACATCGACTACCCATCGATCATCGACACCAAGGAAATCGGCGAGAGCGCCCTGCCAGAGGCCATGCCGTGGGACACCATCCGCCCGGTGGTCAAGCCTGCGGCCGATCCGTTCAGGCCGTTCCTGGCCCAGCTCAAGGCGCAACATGAGGCGCGCAGCGACAAGGATGCCGAGTTCACCTACATCCGCGACCGCCTGGCCCTGACCCAGAAGCTGATGAACGAGAAAACCGTCAGCCTCAACGAGCAGGAACGCCGCGCACGCCACGACAGCATCGAGAGCAAGCAACTGGCGCTGGAAAACACCCGCCGCAAGGCCAAGGGTGAAGAACCGCTGAAAGAGCTGAAGAAAGAGGACGAAGACGCTCTGCCGGTCGAGGATGAAAATACCAAGCCGGAAGACGACGCTTACCTCGCGGAAACCGGTCGCATCCTGATCGACTACCTCAGTGCCAGCACCAAGGTGGCCAAGAAGTAGGGCACCTCAGCAATGATGGCAGAATAATGTGACCTGTCATCAAACAGTCATCGTGCTGTCGTGAAATATGAGGGCCGGGCATGCAGATGCCCGGCCCTTACTTTTCAGGAATCCATCATGACCGTTGCCGAACAGCTCAGTGCCTTGAGTGCCATCCTGGCTCAGCGCAGTATTCACAGTCTGTTCCAGCCAATCATGTGCCTGAGTGAACACAGGGTATTCGGCCATGAGGCGCTGAGCCGTGGCCCGTCCAACAGCCCGCTGCATGCACCGCTCAACCTGTTTACCATCGCCCGCCAGGCCGGCCGCCTGACCGAGCTGGAAGCCGCTTGCCGAGAAAGCGCCTGCCGACGCTTCAGCGAGCAGCAACTGCAGGGCAAACTGTTTCTCAACATCTCACCCGAATCGCTGCTGGAGCCGCACTACCCCTCCGGCCTGACCCTGAAACTGCTCGAACAGGTTGGCCTGCCGCCCAGCCGGGTGGTGATCGAGTTGACCGAGCACACGCCCACCGACGACTTCCAGCTGCTGTCCAATGCCGTGCACCACTATCGCGACATGGGCTTTTCGATTGCCATCGACGATCTGGGCGCGGGCTATTCCAGCCTGCGCCTGTGGTCGGAGCTGCGCCCCGAGTACGTGAAGATCGACCGGCACTTCATTGACGGCATCCACCGTGACCCGCTCAAGCGCGAGTTTGTAGGCTCTATCTTGCAGATCGCCCGGGCATCGAAGGCACAGGTGATTGCCGAGGGCATCGAGCTGGCGGAAGAGCTGGCGGTGCTGGTGGAGATGGGCGTGGACCTGGTGCAGGGCTATTTGCTAGGGCGGCCACAGGAGATGGGAGTACGCGACAGCGGGCTTTTACCAGCACTGACGCAGGTGCCACTGGCTGACCAACCGACAGTGCGCTTGAATGCCACGATCGGGCAGCTGCTGGAGCTGTTTGGCCGATACCAGCACCTGGAGGCATTGGAAGTGGTGGATGCCGATGGCAGGGGGTGCGGGTTGATTCACAGGGATGCGCTGCCTGTGCCGGCCTATTCGCGGGTGAACCCGCTCCTACACGCGGCCTGCGCCAAACCACCGAGCTGTGTCCACCCCCGATCCGGCGTGTAAGAGCGGGTTTACCCGCGAATACGGTAGCGGCGACAACGGTGAACGGCGGGTGGTAAATGGCCAGCAGGCCCGGCCCTTTCGCGGGTAAACCCGCTCCTACACGGCGGCCTGTGCGCAACCACAGACATGTGTCCACCCTCGATCAGGCGTGTAGGAGCGGGTTTACCCGCGAATACGGTAGCGGCGACAACGGTGACCGACGGGTGGAAATTGGCCAGCAGGCCCTGCCCTTTCGCTCAGGGTCACCACCTGTAGCGAACAGGCTGGAACGGGCAACGCTTCAGGCCGTTTCGGGATAGCTGTACTCGAACACCCGAACCACCTCAGAGGCATGCCACGAGGCGGCCTCCATGCCATCGACCGGCCCGGTAAACCGCCCCAGGCGCTCGACGCACTCAAAGAAGCCAGTACGCGGCAAACGGCTGGCGCCTTGGCTGATCACCAGCGAACTGCGCAATGGCTGCTCGGCACGGGCATCCAGCACCGCCAGGTATTCCAGCGCGGCAGTCAGCGTCTGCATGGCCGGGCTGGGTAGCTGCAAGCGCTCGATCAGCGCTCGGTATGTCAGCAAGTGACGTTGACGACGGGCCAGGTCAAGCTCGCCCAGCAGGTTATCCCAGTGCTGACGGCTGATCCTGACCTGGCTCATGATGGCTCGCTCCAGCCAGCCACCCCCAGATGCCATGCCAGGGCGCGGCGGATGGCAGCATCTGGCTGGCGTTCACCCGATTCGATCATGGCCAGATACGCCGGGCTCACACCGACATTGCGCGCCAGTTGCTCCGGGGCAATGCCCTTGGCCTGGCGAATCTGGGCGACTTCGCTGAAGGCTGGCAGGGGCGCGCTGGCAGCAACGCCCTGCGCCTCACTGGAAACCGCCTCGGCTGGTGCCTGCCCTGCAGCGCTGAGCAACGCCTGGTATTGCTCCCAGGGAACGACGGCGTACTCGGGTTGACCGTCCCGGCTGATGACCTGAATACCCATTACAAACCCCTTTAAAAAGGATTACAGCATGTAATCCGTAGGCATAACCCTTATGCCAATTATATTACCAACTCCGAGGTCTGTGCAGTTGAGGTGAGATTCAGGCCGGTTTCATTACTTGTTGCGCTCCAGCTGCAACGCTTCCGGGGTAGCCGGCAGGCGCTCGACCACGCGCAGCCGTTCGGGTGCCTGGCTATCGCGCCAGGCCTTGAAGCGCGCCAACTCGTCGGCCACGGTTTTCAGCACCCAGCCCAGCACCGCGATGTCATCGAGGAAACCCACCCCCAGCAACCAGTCCGGGATGGCATCGATGGGGCTGACGAAATACAGCAGGCCCGCCACGACAGTGACCAGTGCCTTGGGGCTGATGGCACGGTACTCACCCCTCCACCAGGCCAGGCACAGCGACTGCAGCAGCTTCACATCTTCACGCAGTTGGCCGAGGCGCGGGCCTTTGCGCGCCACCGCGAACAACAAGGCCGGCAAACGACCGCGGCTGAGCAGGCGCTCGGCCAATGGCAGGAAACGGGCGAAATTCCAGGGTGCGCTCATGGAGCCTCCGAGAGGAAAAGGTTATCCACATTTATTGTGGATAACCTTGTGAACAGGGCGACGTTTCCGACCCCAGGTGCCTGCCAGGCAAGGGGCCCGGTCAGATCGGGCGTTTTTTACACAGTCGTTTCACGCCATGACTACCTGCGGCGCAAACGATTTGCGTCAGAAACATCCTACTTCTTCACGCTGCATTTCCTCGGACAGTATCAGCTGTTGCAGGTTCGTCCAATCGGCACAAACGAAAACGCCCCAACAATGTGGGGCGTTTCCGACAACCAGCCAATGTTACTTGGCAGGTGCTTCTTCAGGGGCTTCGGCCTGCGGCTCGGCACCTTGCAACTGGGCCGGGTCCTTGATGGCAATCAGTTCCAGGTCGAACACCAGTACCGAGTTGGCCGGGATCAGCGGGCTTGGGCTTTGTGCGCCGTAGGCCAGCTCAGCCGGGATGAACAACTTGTACTTCTCGCCGACGTGCATCAGCTGCAAACCTTCGACCCAACCTGGGATCACACCGCTGACCGGCAGGTCGATCGGGCTGCCACGCTCGACGGAGCTGTCGAATACCTTGCCATCGATCAGCTTGCCTTCGTAGTGGACAGTGACCACGTCAGTCGGTTTGGGCTGCGGGCCGTCGGCCTTCTTGACCACTTCGTACTGCAGGCCCGAGGCAGTGGTAACCACGCCTGGCTTCTTGGCGTTTTCTTCGAGGAATTTCTTGCCGGCGGAGGCGGCTTCTTCGCTGGCCTTGGCCAGGCGCTCCTCGGCGCGTTTCTGCAACGCGGTGAAAGCTTCTACCAGCTCTTCGTCCTTGATGCGTTGTTCTTTCTTGCTAACGGCGTCTTCGATACCGAGGGCGACTGCTTTCGAATCAAGGTCTTCCATGCCTTCCTGAGCCAGGCTCTTGCCCATGTTCAGGCCGATACCGTAGGAGGCTTTCTGCGCCGGAGTCTTCAGCTCGGGGCTGCTGGCTTGTTGATCGCAGCCAGCCAGTACCAGGCCTACCAGGGCAACCGCAGCCGCCAAACGATGCTGTTTCATGCTATTTCCTTGTTCATGCGCCATGAGGGCAATCAGGGTAAAGCCGCGAGCTTATCAGGCGGCCATGACCAATGGCTACCGGCATAGGAGCGGGTTTTCGTAAGGAAGTTCAGTCATTAAAAGCTTCTTCATCGAAGCTTTACAGCCATTGGCCAGTATTGACCCTTTGTGCCTGGTTTGCCGATTTTTTGTGGCCTTTTATTTCTGCGGGTTCTGAGGAGGGGAACATCAGGCCAGGCAGCCCCCCGAAACCTCAAGGATACCAACCCTCTCGATATTCCCCCGCCACCTCCCGCAGCACCTCACCCACCCACTGCCCCGGCAAACTCAACGGCAAGGCGGCATTGCGGCAAATCCCCACCGACCCTCCCGGCTCACGCACACCCAGGTCAAGCTCGACCAGTTCGCCACGGCGCAGGTCGAGCAGCACGGCATCACGCGGCGCCACCCACAGGCCATCGCTGCCCAGCAGGTAGCGCCGGCTCAGGGCAAGCGACAGGGTTTCCAGGCGCTGGGCCGGCATCTGGATGCCGCATTGCACGAACAGGCTGTCGGCATGCTGGCGGATGGTGGTGCCGGCCGGCGGCAGCACCAGCGGGTAACGCCCCACCTGCCCTCGCTCCACGGGCGTGCTGGCCAGCAGCGGGTGACCCGGGCGCACCACCAGGCTCATCGACTCGCTGTACAGGTGCTCGAACGACAGGCCCTGGATCTGTGGGCTGTCGGTCATGCGCCCGACCACCAGTTCCAGCTCCCCCAGGTGAAGTTGGCCAAGCAACTGCGCGCTGACCCCGGTGACCACGCTGATCACCAGCGCTTCATGGCGCTGGTGGAGGCGGCACAGTACCTCGGGCATGAGCAGGCCTTCGACCGTGGACAGCACGCCAATGCGCACCTGCGACGGCGCCCGCGCTTCACCGCGCAGGCTGCTGACGCCATCGCGCAGCGCCTGCACACTGGGCCCGGCGTAACGCATGAAGCGGGTGCCGGCCGGAGTCAGCTCGACACCCTGGCGGCTACGCTCGAACAGGCGCGCCTCGAGCAGGTCCTCAAGCTCCTTGAGGGTCTTGGAAATCGCCGGCTGGCTGATCGACAGGATATCGGCCGCCCTGGCCAGGCTGCCCTGCCGGGCAATCTCCAGGAAGCACAGCAAGTGGCGGTATTTGATGCGGGTGTCGAGGTTCATGGCAGCAAGCTTACCGCATCGCTACCTGCGGCGTATCCAGGTCTGCCGCCCCGTGCTCCCCGTTGCAGCCCAAACTCCAGGACCGGATCGTTATCCATCGACCACCAACGCCTATCATTTTTGCCAGTACCCGCAACCATCCGGATCGCATTAAATGAGATCGCAAAAACCACTTCCCCAAGTGACAGGTCATATCATGCATCCAAATATGGTTTTTTTTGCCCAGACTCAACACACCCCCCGTGATTACCAAGGCGAGAGTCAGGAACTCAAGGCGCCCATTGACGTAACCTATGCCGACAAAGGTCACCTTCACATCGGCGAGCCTATCGTGAGTCATAGAAACGAGGTTTCGCAAATCCTGGAAAGCAACTACTATCCCGAGCGAATTTACTTGAGAGGCGTCCACAACGGCACGAAACCTTTCATTGCGCGGACCTTGAAAGATGGCGAGCTGGATACGTCTTTCAACAAAACTGGTCTTGTCTATCTGACTGACCTGAGCACAGTTTTTGATTATCATAGTTACCTGCACATGGCCGAGGATGCGGAGGGTCACATCCTGCTCACTATGAATGATCTAACCCAAGGCTTCACCCACCTGTGGAAGCTTAAGCCAAACGGAAAGCCAGATACTGATTTCGGCAGCAACAACGGCTACGTCATCCTAAATAATTTTTTCAATTTTAAAGATATCAGGCTCTACGAATTCACCATTTACAAGAACGACTATATCTTCTCAGGTTCCCTCGAAGACGCTCCAATCCTTTTCGTGCTCACCCATGAAGGTGTCCCACGCGAGAGCTTTGGTAAGCTAGGCATCCTCAAGATGCAAGATCTTATTCCGAACCTCCGATATGTCATTGGGGCGCCTAAGATGCTGGAGGTTGGTGAGAAGGTGCGCATCATCATCTACACGCGCTATTACACCGATTCGGCGAGCGTAAACGGAATCGCAGCACTGACAGTGTCCGGAGAGCTCGACCAGCGCTTCGCTGACAACGGGGTCTATTGGCCAGAGCCTGGCCTTATCATTTATGGTTTCACGCTAAATAACGCCAGTCAGCGCATCACCGTCCACGGCGCGATGTGGTCCGAAGGGACCGTTAATCCCATGATCTATCGGCTAGACTACACAGGAAAACCTGCTAAAGAATTCAACGAGGGTCGTGTCCTATTATTCCCAATTGAGGGTGGCTGGGACTATATGACAGAGGCCGATGGAAAACTGGTAGGTTATGGTTCATTTTTCACTCGCGGCATGGCGGTGCGTTACCGTCTGGACGGCCAACTCGACACTACATTCGTGCCGCCGAATGGTTACGGTGTTTTTACGGCAACGGTGCCTGAACCAGGATTCTATGGTAACAGCCATTCCGCAACGGTAATGCCAGAAAGCCAACGTCTCCTCGTAGCGGGGCGGGAAGCACGGACGGGTTCCACCCCTTGTGTCATTGCTGTCTCATTGAAGCAACAAAAATGAGACGAACTGGCACTTTACCAGAGACTGCATAAAAGTCTTGAGGCGAAGTTCAGGCAAGGCGAAAACAGCCGAGGAAGCGGACGTTACGGACTGTAAATCAACATTCCGAGGCTGTTTTCAACGCAGTATCAACGAGTATCAAGACTTAAGTGCTCGACAGGATATCGGACGCCCTGGCCAGGCTGCCCTGCATGTCCAGATCGTTGACGCACCTGTCACTTCTGCCAGTAGCCGATCCTGGCGAAGCATCGCTCAATAGGTGTTCAGCGATTATTGTGAGTGGAGCTCAATACCATGGTCCGAATCAAGAATGCCGAGGGTGGCCTGATCGGTTACGGTGGTTTCTATGCCTTCAACATAGCGGTGCGCTACCACTCAAGCGGCCAACTGGACACTCGCTTTGCCCCCCCCATATGGCTACGGTCAGTTTGGAGCGTTTTCGGGGGAATTTGGCTTCATCACTCACACCGACTCGATGGTAATCGATACCGACAACCAGCGCATGCTGGTGAGCAGGCAAGACGTACAGCAGGGCTACCGACTCCCCTGCCTGCTCGCCCTCTCTCTGAAACCGGACCAGTAGTACGCCACGGCAGAAGCGGGCAGGCTTAAAGCATTGCCGCCTGCGGCGTATCCGGGTCACGTTGCTGGCGGCGGAACTGGCCAGGTGGCAGGCCGTGGATCTGGCGGAAACGTCGAGAGAAGTAAGCTTCGTCCGCAAAGCCACAAAGCCGCGCCACCTCGCCCACCGGGCGGCTGCCGTTGAGCAGGTAGTTGCGTGCGGCGTGCATGCGCCGCTCCAGCACCAGCTCGCTGAAGGTCTTGCCGATTTCCTTGCGCAGCCAGTGGGTCAGGTAGGTCGGCGACAGGTAGGTGGCGGCGGCGACTTTCTGCAGGTTCAGGTCGGGGTCGTCGATATGCCGGCGCAGGTAGTCGCTCATGCGGCCCAGCGCGGCACGGCGGCTGAGCTGGGCCGCGTTGCTGTCGGCCAGTTCGCGCAGCGGCTCGGCATACAGGCCACAGACTTGGCCGATCAGCTGCAGCAACAGGCCTTTGAGGATTTCGCGGGTGCCGAAACGGCGGTTGGCATCCAGCGCACGCATGCGCTCGAGGGTTTGCCGTACCTCGGCAAAGTCCGGGTCACTCAGGTGGAAGTCGAGATGCTCCTGAAAGCGGAACGGCGACAGCTCCGGCGCCTGCAGGATCGACACTTCCTCCAGGTCCATCGGGTCGCAGGCCAGGTGCGGCAGCAGGAACGTCTGGGAGAAATTGATCACCACGAAGTCGCTGTCCGCCGGATGCGGTATTACATGCACCCGGTGCGGCAGGATGAAGGCCAGGGTGTTGCGTCTGAATGGGCGTTGCACGCTGCCGATGTGTTGCACCGTGTCGCCGCCGAGATTGACCTGGATCTGGAAGTACTCATGACGATGCGGCGCGGTCTCGGCGGGACGCCCGCGCTGATCGCGGATATAGAAATCCATCAGCTCGCTGCGCTGCTGCATGACATAGGTCGGAACCTCGCGCTTGGGGGGCATGGGCAATCTCCGGGATACGGGCGCTTTAAGTTGTACGACGTCCAAACTCTGCAATTTAACCCCTTATGCAAAAACCTGCGCAACCGAAAATCCACGCAGCCCTCTGATAATGCGCTATTCAGCCAATTTTTCAGGCGAAACCCCGGCTGAGAAATTTCTTGGACAGCACAGCACTGCCCCGCCTCCAATGAAAAAAACGGTCTAAATACCCCGTTGCATTCACCTCGTTGTACGACCACCTTAGAAAAGGGACTGCAGCCCAACCTCTACCAACAACAACAAACGAGGTCGACTCATGTCGAGCACGCCTACCCCCCCCGCCGCGTCGTCGTACACGCTGGACGCGGCCCCCGCCCAGCGCCTGCCTACCCGCCGCCGCTGGTTCATGCTGTCGCTGCTGCTGGTGGCGACCATCATCAACTACGTCGACCGGGTGAACATTTCCATCGCAGCGCCGTTCATGGCCAAAGACCTTGGCCTGGACAAGGTCGAGATGGGCCTGATTTTCTCCGCCTTCGCCTGGACCTACGCGTTGGCCCTGGTACCGGCTGGCTTCATTGCCGACCGCTTCGGCTCACGCCTGACCTATGGCGTGTCGCTGATCAGCTGGTCGGCGGTCACCGTGGCCCAGGGCCTGGCCAGTGGCTTCGCCTCGCTGTTCGGCCTGCGCCTGGCGGTCGGCGCCATGGAGGCCCCGGCCTTCCCGGCCAACAGCCGTGCGGTTACGGTATGGTTCCCCGCTCGCGAGCGCGGCATGGCCAGCAGCATCTACGTATGTGGCCAGTACCTGGGCACCGCGCTGTTCACCGGCGCGCTCCTGTGGCTGGCGACCACCTATGACTGGCGCCACGTGTTCTACAGCACCGGTCTGGTGGGAATCCTGTTCGGCGTCGTGTGGCTGGTGATGTACCGCGACCCGCTGAACTGCAAGAAGGTCAGCAAGGAGGAACTGGCCTATATCGAGCACGGCGGTGGCCTGGTGAAGAGCAGCCAGCAACGTACCCGCTTCGACTGGCGCCAGGTTGCCGAACTGTTCCGCTATCGCCAGATCTGGGCGATCTGCCTGGGCAAGTTCGCCAGCACTTCGGCGCTGTACTTCTTCCTCACCTGGTTCCCCACCTACCTGATCGAAGAACGCCAGCTGACGCTGATCAAGGTCGGCATCTTCGCGGTCATGCCGTTCATTGGTGCCACGGTCGGCATCCTCCTGGCGGGCATCGTCTCCGACCTGCTGATCCGCAAGGGCTACTCGCTGTCGTTTGCCCGCAAGCTGCCGCTGGTGGTGGGCTCGATGCTGGGGATGTCGATCGTGCTGGTGAACTTCACCGACTCCAATGTGCTGTGCATCGCCGTGCTGACCCTGGCGTTCTTCGCCCAGGGCATCGCCTCGTCGTCGTGGGCTGCCGTGTCGGAAGTGGCGCCAAAAGAGCTGATCGGCCTGACCGGCGGCATTACAAGTTTGGCGGCGAACATCGGTGGCATCGTCACACCGATCGTGATCGGCGCGATCGTGCACGCCAGTGGCTCGTTCGCCATGGCGTTCTGGTTCATCGGTGGGGTGGCGTTGATGGGCACACTGTCTTACTCGCTGCTGCTTGGGAAGCTTTATCGCATCGAGCTGAAGACTGCGGGCTGAGCCAAGGCGTGTATTGACGGTACCGGCCTCTTCGCGGCTAAAGCCGCTCCTACGGGGGGACGGTATTGGCCTTGGGTTTGACGCTAGCCCTGTAGGAGCGGCTTTAGCCGCGAAAGGGCCGGTACAGGTGCCTTGGATAGTCCAACCCAACCCCGTTTTCGTCCAACTTTGCCGGCCAGCCGCTGGATACGCTGTCCACTCCAGTACGGAGGATCCACCCATGACCTACCTGTTCAACCCGCCGGCCATCGTCAGCCTGCCGATCCGCGGCAGCGATGCGCGCTTCCCGGTCGGCCGGGTGTTCTGCCTCGGCCGCAACTACCCGTGGCCGGAATCCTACGGCGCGGCGCCGCAGGAGCCTGTGTTTTTCATGAAACCGGCAAGCAACGTGGTCGAGGCACTGGGCGAACTGCCCTTCCCGCCGCAGACCGACGAGTTCTGCCATGAAATCGAGCTGGTCGCGGCCATCGCCAAAGGCGGCGCCAACATCGCCAGCGAGCATGCCCTGGAGCACGTGTTCGGCTTTGCCGCCGGTCTGGACATGACCCGTCGCGATCACCAGCGCAAGGCCAAGGCCGAGGGCCTGCCGTGGGAAGGCGCCAAGGTGTTCGAGGCTTCGGCACCGATGACCGCCATCGTCCCCGCCAGCGAATGCGACTGGCCGCTGGATGCGTCCCTATGGCTGCAGGTCAATGGCCAGGAGCGCCAACGGGCACACCTCAGCCAGCAGACCTGGGCATTGGCCGAAGTGATCAGCAGGCTGTCTCGCCAACTGCCACTGCGCCCGGGCGACCTGATCATGACCGGCAGCCCGCCCGGCGTGGCCCCGCTGAACCCGGGCGACACGATACACGCCGGGATCGACGGTATTGGCGAGCTGCACCTGCACGTCGGTCCTCGCCCTGCCGGGCATACCGCCAACGCCGCCTAAACCTGTTGGAGCCTATCGATGAGCCAAAACAAGAAAGTCGCGCTGGTCACCGGTGCTGGCAGTGGCATCGGCCGTGCCGTCGCCCTCGCCCTGCTCGAGGACAACTTCAGCCTGGTCCTCGCCGGGCGCCGCGCCGAACCGCTACAAGCCGTCGTCGAGCAAGCGCAAGCAGCGGGCGGTGAGGCCTTGGCCGTTCCCACTGACGTGCGCGATGAGCAAAGCGTTGCGCAGTTGTTCGCCACCATCGAGGAGGTGCATGGCCGCCTCGACGTGATGTTCAACAATGCCGGCATCAACGCCCCCGCTGTACCCGTCGACGAGCTGCCGCTGGAGAACTGGCGCAACGTCATCGCCACCAACGTCGATGGTGTATTCCTGTGCGCCCGCGCCGCCTTCGGCCTGATGCGCCGCCAGCAGCCGCAAGGCGGGCGGATCATCAACAACGGCTCGATCTCGGCGCACACCCCACGCCCGTTCACCGCACCTTACACCGCCAGCAAGCATGCGGTACTGGGCCTGACCAAGGCGCTGGCGCTGGATGGTCGGCCTTACAACATCGTGTGCAGCCAGGTGGACATCGGCAACGCCCTGACCGAGTTGTCCGAGCGCATGACCCGGGGGGTGCGCCAGGCCAATGGCGAGATCGCCGCCGAGCCGATGCTCGACGTGCGCCATGTGGCCGATGCGGTGCGCTACATCGCAGCGCTGCCGCTCGACGCCAACGTACTGAACATGACCGTGATGGCCAGCAACATGCCATTCGTTGGCCGTGGCTGATCCCTGTTTATGATGGAGTGACCGATGAAACCAGAAGTCCTGCAACTGAGCCCTATCCTGATCCCGCAGATCCGTGAGCGCCTGGAACAGCTGTTCACCGTACACCGCTACTACGAACAGGCCGACAAGGAGGCCTACGTCAGCCAGCATGCTGGCAATATTCGCGGCGTGATCACCGGCGGCCACACCGGCATCAGCCAGGCGCTGATGGCGCGCCTGCCCAACCTCGAAGTGATCGCCGTCAATGGCGTCGGCACCGACGCGGTAGACCTGGCCTATGCCCGCGATCGCGGCATCCAGGTGACGGCGACCATCGGTGCGCTCACCGAGGACGTCGCCGATCTTGCCATCGGCCTGCTGATCGGCTTGTGCCGGGGTATCTGCACCGGTGACCGCTTCGTTCGCGCCGGCCGTTGGGCCACCAGCACCACGCCCCTGGCACCGCTGCCACTGGCCCGGCAGGTGTCGGGCATGCGCGTGGGCATCGTCGGCATGGGCCGGGTCGGTCGGGCGGTAGCACAGCGGGCGGCAGCCTTCGGTTGCCCGATCCGCTACACCGATCTACAGGCGCTGGATGTGCCCTACGGGTTCGAGGCAGATCTGCTGCAGTTGGCCAAGGACAGCGATGCGCTGATCCTCGCGGCGGCGGCTGACAAGGGCGAGGCGCTGATCAATCGCGACGTGCTGCGGGCGTTGGGCAGCGAGGGGTACCTGATCAACATCGCACGCGGCAAGCTGGTAGATGAGCCTGCGTTGATCGCCGCGCTGCAGGCTGGCGAGATCGCTGGCGCGGCGCTGGACGTGTTTGCCGATGAACCGCGAGCGCCCGAGGCGTTGTTCGAGCGTGAAGATGTAGTCCTGCAACCCCATCGCGCCAGTGCCACGGTACAGACACGCACGCGCATGGGCGAGATGGTGGTGGCCAGCCTGGTGGATGTGTTTGCCGGGCGCACGCCGCAGGGGTTGGTTATCTAGTCGGCTTGTGCTGGCCTCTTCGCGGGCAAGCCCGCTCCCACAGGTGCAGCGCCGTATTTGAAGGCGGTGCAGATTCCGTAGGAGCGGGCTTGCCCGCGAAGAGGCCGGCACAGGCAGCAAAGGGGTATCAGGCCACCGCCAGCTCCACCGCCTCCCCCTTCAACCGCACCGGCCACACCCGCAACCTCTGCCCGGCATCCTCCAGGCACTCCCCACTCAGCAGGCTGAAATGCTGCTTGTACAACGGCGCCGCCACCACCAGCTCGCCCTGCACACTGCCCACCAGCCCACGGCCGATGATATTGGCGCCGGAGCGCGGGTCACGGTTGTCCACCGCGTATAACGGCTGCGCCTGCCCCGGCAGGTAGAACAACGCCACCTGGGCCCCATCGAGCCAAACCACGACCCCGGAATCGGCCACCAGGTCTTGCGCCTGGCACACCGTCTGCCAGTTTTCTTGCGTGTTCACAGCAACATTGGCCAGGTTCATCAGACAGCCTCCTCGACAGTTGGGATCAGGTGCAGCGGTGCAGCGGGCCGGCGTTGTTCGCGTTCGCGCACGAAGTGCACGTCCGGGTCGGCGCGTCGGTCGTTGACGAAGGTACGGAAGCGCTTGAGCTTCTCGGGGTCGTTGAGGGCATTGGCCCATTCGCATTCATACTGGTCGACCACATGCTGCATCTGCGCTTCCAGCTCGTTGGCCAGGCCCAGGCTGTCGTCGATGATCACCTGCTTCAGGTAGTCCAGCCCGCCTTCCAGGTTTTCACGCCACACTGAGGTGCGCTGCAGCTTGTCGGCCGTGCGGATGTAGAACATCAGCACGCGGTCGATCAGGCGTACCAGGGTTTCGTCGTCCAGGTCGGTGGCGAACAACTCGGCATGCCGCGGGCGCATGCCGCCGTTGCCGCACACGTACAGGTTCCAGCCCTTGTCGGTGGCGATAACGCCGATATCCTTGCTCTGCGCCTCGGCGCATTCACGGGTGCAACCCGATACCGCGAACTTGAGCTTGTGGGGGCTGCGCAGGCCCTTGTAGCGATCTTCCAGGCGCAGGGCCATGGCGACACTGTCCTGCACGCCGTAACGGCACCAGGTGCTGCCCACGCACGACTTCACCGTGCGGGTCGACTTGCCGTAGGCGTGGCCGGTTTCGAAACCGGCCTCGATCAGTTCGCCCCAGATCAGCGGCAGCTCGTGCAACTGGGCGCCGAACAGGTCGATGCGCTGGCCACCGGTGATCTTGGTGTACAGGTCGTATTTCTTGGCCACCTGGCCGATGACGATGAGTTTGTCGGGGGTTATTTCACCACCGGGAATGCGCGGCACCACCGAATAGGTGCCGTTTTTCTGCATGTTGGCCATGAAGGTGTCGTTGGTGTCCTGCAGCGGCACCAACGCCGGGTCCATGATCGGCTGGTTCCAGCACGAGGCGAGAATGTTGCCCACCGCCGGCTTGCAGATGTCACAACCCAGATGGCCCTTGCCATGGCGTTCGAGCAGTTCGCTGAAGGTGCGGATACCCTCCACCCGCACCAACCCGTACAGCTCCTGCCGGGTGTAGGCAAAGTGCTCGCACAGGCTCTTGTCCACCGCCACGCCGCGGGCCGTCAGCTCGTGCTCGAAGACTTGCTTGAGCAGGGCCGCGCAACCACCGCAGCCGGTCGCGGCCTTGGTGCAGCCCTTGACCGCAGCGAGGTCACTGCAGCCACTGTCGATCGCGGCGCACACCGCACCCTTGCTGACGTTGTGGCAGGAGCAGATGGTCGCACTGTCGGGCAGCGCATCGGCGCCCAGGGCCGGCGCACCACCGCCTTGCGGCAAGATCAGCGCTGCCGGGTCGGCCGGCAGGGCGATGCCGTTCTGGGCGTACTGCAACAGGGTGTCGTAATAGCTGTTGTCGCCGACCAGCACCGCGCCGAGCACGTGCTTGCCGCTGGCATCCACCACCAAACGGCGGTAAGCGCTGTTGGCTTCATCGATGAAGCGATAGCTGCGCGCGCCCGGCGTGGCACCGTGGGCATCGCCGATCGAACCGACATCCACACCCAGCAGCTTGAGCTTGGTCGACATGTCGGCGCCGGTGAACGCCACTGCCGCCTCGCCCATCAGCAGCCCGGCCAGGTTGCGCGCCATGCTGTAGCCAGGGGCGACCAGGCCGAACACGCTGCCGTTCCACGAGGCGCACTCGCCGATGGCGAAGATGCGTGGGTCGCTGCTGCGGCAGTGGTTGTCGATGACCACGCCACCGCGCGCGGCGATGTCCAGGCCGCAACCCCGGCCCAGTGCATCCTGTGGGCGGATACCGGCGGAGAACACGATCAGGTCGGTTTCCAGGTGCTCACCGCCGTCGAAGTTCATGCGGTAGCGGTAGGTTTCACCGGCACTGACCGACTGGGTGGCGCGTGACAGGTGCACCCCCACACCCAGTGCTTCGATCTGCGCCTTCAACGCGGCACCGCCCTCGCCGTCCAGCTGTACCGGCATCAGCCGTGGGGCGAATTCCACCACGTGGGCTTCCAGCCCCAGCGACTTGAGGGCGTTGGCCGCTTCCAGGCCAAGCAGGCCACCGCCGACCACCACCCCTCGGCGGGCACCGGCTGCGGCAGCACGAATGCCATCGAGGTCGTCCAGGGTGCGGTAGACCAGACGGGCATTGCCGCTGGAGCCTTCGATCGGCGGCACGAAGGGATAGGAGCCGGTGGCCAGCACCAGTTGGTCGTAGCCATAGCGACTTTCGGCAGTGACGACTTCGCGGCGCTCGCGGTCGATCTCCAGCACGGCCTCACCCAGGTGCAGGTGCACGCCATTGGCCTCGTAGAAATCGTGCTCACACAGGGCCAGGGTTTCGGCACAGCTGCCGCCGAAGTATTCGGACAGGTGCACGCGGTCATACGCGCGTTGGCGCTCTTCGCCGAATACCCGCACCTCGAAGCGCTGCAGGGCGCCGCGACTGACCAGTTGTTCGACGCAATGGTGGCCGACCATGCCGTTGCCGACGATGACCAGTCGCTCTCGTTGCCCGCTGCTCGCTGTTGCCTTCATAAGCCGATCCTCGATCAAAAAAAAAGCGCCTGGAGCCGAAGCTCCAGGCGCCTTTGCCTGTATTCATCACGGTAGGGGGCCCGGTTGATCGCCGTTGATCAGTGGGCTTTGTTGTATCCGAGGTTAAGCAGGGAGCGTGCCAATTGGGTTGCCTGGGTTGCGTGGGTTGCCTGTGTCGGCCTCTTCGCGGGTAAACCCGCTCCTACACTTGCGCTGGGCCCGCCCAGCCAATGCACATTCAAGGTGCACAACACCCCATCTTGGAGCACTTCAGTACACATCGCGCCGATAACGCCTGGCCTTGCTCAAGCCTTCGACATAAGCCGCAGCCGCCGCCGCATCCATCCGGCCATGCTCGGCGACGATCACCCGCAACGCCGCATCCACATCCCTGGCCATGCGCTGCGCATCGCCACACACATAGAAATACGCCCCCGCCTCCAGCCATTGCCACAACAGCGCACCCTGCTCGAGCATGCGCTGCTGCACATAGATCTTCTCGACCTGGTCCCGCGAGAACGCCGTGTCCAGCCGCAGATGCCCCGCCGCTTGCCAGGCCTGCAACTGCTCCTGGTAATAGAAATCGGTCGCTGCATACTGCTCGCCGAAGAACAGCCAGTTGTCGCCTTTTGCGCCCCGTGCCTCTCGCTCCTCGAGGAACGCACGGAACGGTGCAATGCCGGTACCAGGGCCCACCATGATCACCGGCACGCTGTCGTCCTCGGGCAAGCGAAAGTGCTTCGACACCTGCGGGAAGATCGCCACCTTTTGCACCTGCGCACGGTCGGCAAGAAAGCTTGAGCACACGCCTTTACGTTCGCCATAACGCACCGTCGATACCGTCAGATGCACCTGGCCTGGGTGCGCCAGCGGGCTGGAGCTGATCGAATAGAGCCGCGGCTGCAATGGCTTGAGCAATTCCAGCCAGCTGGCCAGCGACAACTGCTGGGGGAAGGCGCGCAGCACATCGACCAACTGCCGGCCCCACAGCCAATCTTGCAGCTCGGCCTTGCATTCAGGCTGCAGCAAGCGCTGCAGGTCAGGCGCGTTGCTGGCAAATGCCTGCAGTTGTTGCGCAGTGACCTTGGCAATTTCCAGGTGTGTTTGCAGGGCTTCGGCCAATGGCATGGCGCTATGACCTTTAAGCTCGACCATAGCCTGGCCATCGAGCTGCATCAGTGTCAGCAGCTCTTCTACCAGGGCCGGGCAGTTGCGCGGCCATACGCCCAGGGCATCGCCGGCAGCGTAACTGAAGCCGCTGCCGCCCAGATCGAAGACCAGCTGACGGGTTTCCTTGCTGGCGCCGGGGCCATTGAGCAGGCGGTTTTCCAGTACGGTGGCCATCCAGGGTTGCTGCTTGCTGAAGGCCGATACGGGTGCAGGTTCACTCGCCGGAGGCGGCGCTGTGGCAGTGCCCAGTGCAGGCAATAACGCTTCGAGCCAGCCGGTAAAGGCTTCGTCGAAGTCTGGCTCGCAGTCCACCCGCGGCAGCAGGCGATGCCCTCCCAGCTCGGCCAGGCGCTGGTCGAGCTTGCGGCCAAAACCGCAGAACTGGTCGTAACTGGAGTCGCCCAGGGCCAGTACGGCATAGGGCAGCCCGGCGCAGTGAGCGCCCTCCTCGCCCTGCAAAGCCTGCCAGAAGGCCGCGCCGCTGTCGGGCGCGTTGCCATCGCCAAAGGTGCTGGCGATCAACACCACACTGGCAGCACCCTGCAGCTGGCTTGGGCTGACCGCCTCCAGGCAGCTGAGTTGCACGTTCAGACCGGCACCGCGCAGGCGCGCGGCACAGCGTTCCGCCAGCTGCTCACCATTGCCGGTCTGCGAGGCCCACAGCACCTGATGCCATGGCGCGGCCTGTGCCGCGATGGGTGCAGTTGCAGGCTGGGCGAACAGCCCGGCCAGCAAGCCGTCGACAAACAAACGACGGCTGGCAGCCAGCGGCGCACTGGCCGGCAGGCGGGGTACGCCCTCGGCGCGGGCCTGGTCCAGGCCCAGCAGGAAACCTTGCAGGTAATGACGCTCTTCTTCGGCCAGCACCGGAACCGGCAAAGTGTGCAGGCCAAGCAGACGGGACAGGGTGGCGGTCGGCATGCGGACAGGCTCTACAGTGGCAGTGTTCAGATCAAGGGCGTCGATGCGCTCGCCTGCGACCCGCTCCAGGGCTACGGCACAGTGTTTGAAGGCAGGCTGCAGCGACAGCGGGTCGACCGCATCGCAGGTCGCGGCATTGATCGCCAATTGCTCGCCGATCAGGTCGTTCCAGTGAAACGGCGCAAAGCAGTTGCCCGGCATGACCCGGTCACTGATGCGCGCCGGCAACACGGCGTGCCCCCGGCGTGAGCGAACGGCTACCTGGTCCTTTTCAGCGACACCCAGCCGGGCGGCATCCTCAGGGTGAATCTCAAGGTAGGGGCCGGGCTCCAGCTTGTTCAGTGCCGGCACCTTGCCGGTCTTGGTCAATGTGTGCCATTGGTGCTGCACACGCCCAGTATTCAGCACCATGGGGTAGTCATCGTCCGGCAATTCCGCTGCCGGCAACCAGGGCCGCGCAAAGAAGCGCGCCTTGCCGCTGGCGGTGGGGAAGGCCAGTGCCGGCCGCCTACCCCGGGCATCGAGCAGTAGCGCCTGGCTGCTGCCGTCGTTGAGGTAGCGCAGCGGGCTGCGATGCTGTTCGCTTCCCGGTGCACAGGGCCACTGGCGCGGCTGCGTACGCAATTCGGCATAGCCGATACCGCGCAGGTCATAACCGGTAACAGGGTTGTGGAAGCGGCGTATTTCCTCATACACCGCTTCGGCATTGGGGTAGTCGAAGGCGTCGGCATAGCCCATGGCGCACGCTACGCGGGCAATGATCTGCCAGTCCGGCAGACTTTGCCCGGGGGGCTCGACAGCGCGTGGCATCAGGGTCAGGTTGCGCTCGCTGTTGATCATCACACCCTCGCCTTCGGCCCACAGCGCCGCCGGCAGCAGGATGTCGGCGTAGCGGTTGGTTTCGGTGTCGAGGAAGGCGTCCTGGGTAATGACCAGTTCGGCCTTGCGCAGGCCGTCGATCACTTGCTGGCGGTTGGCGACACTGGCTACCGGGTTGCTGCAGATGACCCAGCAGGCTTTCACTTCACCGGCTTTCATCTGCCCGAACAGCGCCACCGTACCCTCGCCGCCCTCGCTGCGCAGGCTGCCGGGTGGCAGTTGCCACTGCCGTTCGACGAACGCGCGGTCATCTTCCACCAACGCTGAGCGCTGGCCTGGCAAGCCGGGGCCCATGTAGCCCATGTCGCGGCCGCCCATGGCATTGGGCTGGCCGGTCAGCGAGAACGGGCCGCTACCGGAGCGGCAGATGGCACCCGTGGCCAAGTGCAGGTTACAGATGGCGTTGCTGTGCCAGGTGCCGTGTATGCTCTGGTTCAAGCCCATGGTCCAGCAGCTCATCCAGTTGTTGGCGCTGCCGATCCATTCGGCGGCCTTGATGATATCGGCCTCGGCCAGCCCGGTGATGGCGGCGACGCGCTCGGGGGTATAGTCGTCGAGGAAGGCCGGCAGTTCGTCCCAGCCTTCAGTGTGGCGGGCGATGAAATCGGGGTTGGTGTGGCCGTTGCGATGCAGCAGGTGCAAAAGGCCGTTGAGCAAGGCCATGTCACTGCCGGGGCGCACCTGCAGAAACAGGTCGGCCTTGTCGGCGGTGGCGCTGCGCCGTGGGTCGACGACGATCAGCTTCGCACCGGCCTTGACCCGATCAAGCAGGCGCAGGAACAAGATCGGGTGGCAGTCGGCCATGTTGGCGCCGATCACCAGAAATACGTCGGCGTGCTCGAAGTCCTGGTAACTGCCAGGTGGGCCATCGGCGCCAAGCGACAGCTTGTAGCCACTGCTGGCGCTGGCCATGCACAGGCGCGAGTTGGACTCGATGTGGCGCGTACGGATAAAGCCCTTGGCCAACTTGTTGGCCAGGTACTGAGCCTCCAGCGACATTTGCCCGGACACGTACAGCGCCACGGCATCCGGGCCGTGCTGGTCGATGATGCTGCGCAGACGCTCGGCAGTGGCAGCGATGGCTAGGTCCATGCTGGTGCGCACTGGCGGCTGGCTGCGTTGCTGGCGCAGGTAGGCGTCGGCCATGCGCCCGCTGGCACTCAGTGGCTGGTGTGCGGTGAGGCCTTTGGTGCATAGGCGGCCAAAGTTGCTCGGGTGCAGCTTGTCGCCGCTGATCTTGCCGACCTTGCCATCGGCAACGCTCATGACGATGCCGCAGCCCACGCCGCAGTAGGGGCAGACGCTGCGTACTTCGCTGTTGGCCATGGGCGGGCTCCTGTGGAAAACGCAAAAAGGCGCCGGCTGCCCGGCATGCTGATGCAAGCGGGGCAACACGGCGCCTTTGTCGTGAAGTGGTGAGGGCTGTCGACGTTGACAGCCCGGGGTGAGAGTAGATCAGCAATTTATGGGCCAGCTATACCGGCCCTTTCGCGGGCATGCCCGCTCCCACAGGGATATCGCAAGGCCTGAGGGCGGCGCAGTACCTGTAGGAGCGGGCATGCCCGCGAAGAGGCCTGCACAGGTTACGCACCATGCGGTGGCAACCTCACGCTCCCAGGCGCTTTGCTGGGGCAATTTCCAGCATGAGCAACTGCCCTCCCCCCATGTCCCAGGTGATCCTCAAGCCCCCCGCCCAACTCGACTGACGCGCCGCGCCGGTCAGTTGCTGACCCAGGTGTTTGCCAAACTCGACAGCTTCATCCGCCCCGATGTGACCACGATGCAGATCAACGACCGCGCCGAGGCGTTCATCGTCGATACGCTCAAGGCACGGCCGGGGACCGAGGACGGGTTTGAGGTGCTGACGCTGCGGGAAGAAGAGTGGCGCAGCTAGCCCCTTGTTGCAGAGGGGCGGAGACGATCGCATGATGCAGAAATAAAAAAAGCGACCCTAAGGTCGCTTTCTTTTTTACTTCCGGGTGTTCAGTGGGCCCTGGAAGTGGAATATGGCGCAGCGGACGGGACTCGAACCCGCGACCCCCGGCGTGACAGGCCGGTATTCTAACCGACTGAACTACCGCTGCGCTATACATCGAGTGGTGGGTGATGACGGGATCGAACCGCCGACCCTCTGCTTGTAAGGCAGATGCTCTCCCGGCTGAGCTAAT
This sequence comes from Pseudomonas sp. CGJS7, assembly GCF_036961695.1. NCBI lineage: Bacteria > Pseudomonadati > Pseudomonadota > Gammaproteobacteria > Pseudomonadales > Pseudomonadaceae > Pseudomonas > Pseudomonas sp. CGJS7. The sequence continues at coordinate 111,535 of NZ_JBAMDI010000007.1, forward strand.
CACCCATGTCTCTCGGTGTGGCGCGCATTCTACGGGCGACTTGGCGCTCTGGCAAGCACTTATCGAAGTTTTTTCACACTTCGGTCAAACACCAAAAATCAGGCACAAAAAAAGCGACCCTAAGGTCGCTTTCTTTGTTACTTCCGGGTGTTCAGTGGGCCCTGGAAGTGGAATATGGCGCAGCGGACGGGACTCGAACCCGCGACCCCCGGCGTGACAGGCCGGTATTCTAACCGACTGAACTACCGCTGCGCTATACATCGAGTGGTGGGTGATGACGGGATCGAACCGCCGACCCTCTGCTTGTAAGGCAGATGCTCTCCCGGCTGAGCTAATCACCCTTCGTCTCGGTGTGGCGCGCATTCTACGGAGCGCCCCACACCCTGGCAAGCACTTTTTAAACTTTTTGCAAAAAAAACCTCAGGCCTTTCAAAGACCTAGCGTTGTCGGGCGATTCTTTCATGCATAAGCCACTGCTGGCCCTCTGACAGGGCTGGCCTCAATTCACCGCTCGGAGAATAATGCCCGCCTTATGCATTAAGGAGAGATTGCCCCTCATGTGGTTCAAGAACCTGCTGACCTACCGCCTGACCCAGGAAGTTCCGTTCGAGCCTGAAGCGCTGGAAGCCGCCCTGGCCAGCAAGCCGGCCCGCCCCTGCGCCAGCCAGGAGCTGACCACTTATGGTTTCGTCGCGCCGTTCGGCAAAGGCGAAGACGCTCCCCTGGTGCATGTCAGCGGCGAGTACCTGCTGATTGCCGCGCGCAAGGAAGAACGCATCCTGCCGAGCAGCGTGGTCAACGACGCGGTCAAGGAAAAGGTCGAAGAGATCGAGACCGAGCAAATGCGCAAGGTCTATAAAAAGGAACGCGACCAGATCAAGGACGAAATCATCCAGGCGTTCCTGCCGCGTGCGTTCATCCGCCGCTCGATGATCTTCGCTGCCATTGCCCCGCGCCTGGGCGTGATCCTGGTCAACTCGGCCAGCGCCAAGCGCGCCGAAGACCTGCTGTCGACCCTGCGTGAAGTGATGGGCTCGCTGCCCGTGCGCCCGGCCACGGTGAAGATTGCGCCAGTGGCCACCATGACCGACTGGGTCAAGTCGCAGCAAGCCGCCGAAGGCTTCTATGTGCTGGACGAGTGCGAGCTGCGCGACACCGCCGAAGATGGCGGTATCGTACGCTGCAAGCGCCAGGACCTGACTGGCGAAGAGATCCAGCTGCACCTGAGCACCGGCAAAGTGGTGACCCAGCTGGCCCTGGCCTGGCAAGACAAGCTGTCGTTCATCCTCGACGACAAGATGGTCATCAAGCGCCTGAAGTTCGAAGAACTGCTGCAGGAGCAGGCCGAGCAGGACGGTGGCGATGAGGCTGCGCAGCAGTTCGATGCCAGCTTCCAGTTGATGATGATGACCTTTGCCGAATTCCTGCCGGTGCTGTTCGAGGCGCTGGGTGGGGAAGAGATCCCGCAAGGGGTCTGACGGGTATGAGTTGCGGTGCTGGCTTGAAGCGTTTCTGCCAGCACCGGCCTCTTCGCGGGTAAACCCGCGCCTACGACGCCCTGCGCCCAATCACCAATGTGTGCCCCCCCGATCAGGTGTAGGAGCGGGTTTACCCGCGAATACGGTAGCGGCGGCAACGGTGAACGACGGGTGGAAATTGGCCAGCAGGCGTTGACTTGCCCGGAAGGCCGCAGACAGGCACCATGGTGCCCACTGTGAGGACGACCTCACGACGCACCGCGTGACCACTCCGGGGACGGCCCCATCATTCAAACGATGGAGACACACTCATGTCCTGGATCATCCTGTTTTTCGCCGGCCTGTTCGAGGTTGGCTGGGCCGTCGGCCTCAAATACACCGACGGTTTCACTCGACCGCTACCCACTGTCCTTACCGTCGGCGCCATGGTCATCAGCCTGGGCCTGCTGGGCCTGGCCATGAAGGAGTTGCCGCTGGGCACCGCCTATGCCATCTGGACCGGCGTAGGCGCAGTCGGTACGGTCATCGCCGGGATCATTCTGTTCGGCGAGTCCATGGCCCTGGTGCGGCTGGTCAGTGTGGCGCTGATCGTCTGCGGCCTTGTCGGCCTGAAAGTCAGCGCCAGCTAACCCCTATCGCAGAGGGCCGCGCAGGCGGCTGACCTGTTCGCGCAACACCTCGGGCTGCGCCGCCTCCACCGGGATGGCGGCGCCTGCCACGATGGTCACCCGCGACCACAGGCGCTTGAAGAAGCCCTTGGCCGGGTCACGGCTGAAGAAGCTACCCCACAACCCCTGCAAGGCCAGCGGAATCACCGGTACCGGCGTTTCTTCGAGAATGCGGCTGACCCCACCCTTGAAGACATCGATTTCGCCATCGCCCGTCAGCTTGCCTTCCGGGAAGATGCACACCAGTTCACCATCCGCCAGGTATTCGGCAATGCGCGCGAAGGCCCGCTCGTACGTCGCCTGGTCTTCGTTACGCCCGGCAATCGGGATGGCACCGGCAGTGCGAAACACGAAGTTGAGCACCGGCAGGTTGTAGATCTTGTAGTACATGACAAAGCGGATCGGCCGGCGTATGGCCCCGCCCAGCAGCAACGCATCGACGAACGATACGTGGTTGCACACCAGCAACGCTGCACCTTCGTCGGGGATGCGCTCAAGGTCTCGGTGCTGCACGCGGTACATCGAATGGCTGAGCAGCCAGATCAGGAAACGCATGGTGAACTCAGGCACGATCCTGAAGATATAGGTGTTGACCGCGATATTGAGCAGCGACACCACCAGGAAAAGCTGCGGGATGCTCAGCTTGGCCACGCCTAGCAGGATGATGGTGAGCACCGCCGACACCACCATGAACAAGGCATTGAGGATGTTGTTGGCCGCGATCACCCTGGCGCGCTCGTCCTCGGCCGTGCGGGCCTGGATCAACGCATACAGCGGCACGATGTAGAAGCCGCCGAACACACCCAGGCCAATGATCGACAGCAAGATCCACCAGGCCTGGCTCATGCCCAGCAGTGCCAGCCAGTCGTGCGGCGCTGCTGCAGCCGGTACATCACCGGAGTGCCACCACCACAGCAGGCCGAACAGGGTCAGGCCGAACGAGCCGAACGGCACCAGGCCGATTTCCACCTTGCGTCCACTGAGCCGCTCACACAGCAGCGAGCCCAGGGCAATGCCCACCGAGAACAGGGTCAGCACCAGGGTCACTACCGTGCCATCACCGTGCAGCCAATCCTTGGCATAGGCCGGAATCTGCGTGAGGTAGATGGCGCCGACAAACCAGAACCACGAGTTGCCGACGATCGAACGCGACACCGCCGGCGGCTGGCCCAGGCCCATGCGCAAGATCACCCACGACTGCTTGAAGATGTTCCAGTCCAGCGGCATTTGCGGCGAGGCGGCAGCCGCCCGAGGGATCCAGCGGCTGGCGAGGTAGCCGAGTACCGCCGTGCCGACCACGCCACCGGCTATCACCGTTGCGTAGCTGTCGGCCGACATCATCATGCCCGCGCCGATGGTGCCGGCGAGGATGGCGAGGAAGGTGCCGGTTTCCACCAGCCCGTTACCGCCCACCAGCTCTTCCTCGCGCAGGGCCTGCGGCAGGATCGAATACTTCACCGGGCCGAACAGCGCCGAGTGGGTCCCCATACCGAACAGCGCCACCAGCATCAGCCACAGATGGTTGGTGACAAAGCCCAGCGCACCAATCGCCATGATCACGATTTCGGCCAGTTTGATTGCCCGGATCAGCGCATCCTTGGCGAACTTCTCGCCAAACTGCCCGCCCAGCGCCGAAAACAGGAAAAACGGCAGGATGAACAGCAAGGCACACAAGTTGACCCAGATCGATCGGTCACCATCGCCCAGGCTGAGCTTGAACAAAATCGCCAGGATCAGCGACTGCTTGAACAGGTTGTCGTTGAAGGCACCCAGCGACTGAGTGATGAAGAACGGCAGGAAACGCCGCTTGCCGAGCAAGGTGAATTGCGAAGAGTGACTCATCGTCCTTGGTCCTGAGGGCTTTTCAATTGGAGGCTCGCCAAGCGCGCCGGGCCACAAATCTGCATGGGAAATGCGCTGGCTGGCAAGCACCGGCCCAGCATGACCACGCAAGCTTGCGTTCAAGGACCTGCTGGCAGTTGCAGCACTGGCGCTAGGTCACTCGAAGCCAAACAACGCCCGCGCGGTATCCAGCAACAGTGCCTGGCGCAACTGCGCTGAACAACCCAAGGCCTCGAACTGTTCGACAGCGCTGCCGAAACTGACCTCCGACTCATGCTGGGTATGCGGCCAGTCACTGCCCCACATCAACCGCTCTGCGCCGTAATGGGCTTCCAGCGCGCACAGCGCCTGACGGGCGAATGCCAGGTTCTCCTCCGGCGAGCCCTGCAGCCTGTAGATGCCGGACACCTTCACCCACACCTTGCCCCGACCGCTCAGGGTCAGCAGTTCGGCAAACCCCGGCTGGCCCAGGCCAAGGCGGGCATCTGGCCGGCCGAAATGGTCAATCACGATGTCCAGCCCATAGGGCTGCAATGCCCGCACCAGCACTGGAATGTCCGCCACCTGACGGTGCAGTTCCACGTGCCAACCCTGCTCGCCGATGCGCTCCAGCAGGGGCCGCCACTGCGCGCCGGTCAGGTCAGGCAGGTCTTGCCCCATGAGGTTGAGGCGTACCCCCCTGACTCCCAACCGGGCCATTTCCGCCAAGGTCGCCCGCTCGACCTCCCGCTCCAGCATCACCACCCCGCGCAGTTGCCCTGGCACGGTCTGCAAGGCGCTGAGCAGGTAGCGGTTGTCGGTACCCAGGAAGCTGGGCTGGACCAGTACGCCATGGCTGAAACCATGGGCCCGCAGTTGGCCCAGGTAGTCGCCCAGCGGGGCATCGTAGCTGGGCGCATAACGCCGCTGGGTGGCCAGGTTCAGCCCACGGCTGAACACGTGGGCGTGGCTGTCGATGGCAGTCAGGTGCAAAGCGGGTGCGTCGGGCATGGTTCTCATACAAACAGGTTCAGGTTACTTGGCGACGGCACCGGCCGTTTCCGGCGCAGGTGCAGATTCAAGGTTGCGGCCACGGGTTTCGGGCAGGCACAGGGCTGCGATCACCGCAACGCCATACGCGATGCCGGCATCGATGCCGATGGCACTGCCCAGCGACATCGACTCGCTCATGTGCCCGACCAGGAACGGGAACACGGCCGACAGCACGCGACCGAAGTTGTAGCAAAAGCCCACCCCGGCGCCGCGCACGTCAGCCGGGTACAGTTCATTGAAAAACGCACCCAGGCTGGCCGGGATGCCGGCGGCGAAAAAGCCCAGCGGGAAGCCGAGGAACAGCATCTGGGTATTGGTCAGCGGGAAGAACACGTAGGCCTGCACGGTCAGTACACAGCACAGGGCGAACAGCAGGATGTTCTTGCGCCTGCCAATACGGTCGATCAGCAGGCCGCTGACCACGCAGCCGCACCAGAAGGCCAGGATGATCACCGCCAGGTAACCGCCCGAGTTCAGCACCGAAAGGTTGCGCTCTGTCTTGAGGAAGGTCGGCAACCAGGTCATCACCGCGTGGTAGCCACCGTGGGCACCCAGGCCGAGCAAGCCGCCCAGCAGGGTCACACGCAGCAGTTCCGGGCGGAAGATGCCAGCCATCGACTGCAAGAAGCTGGAAGGGATGGCCTTTTCTTTCTGCAGGCGCTGGAAGCTGTCCGGCTCAGGCACGTTGCGGCGTACCCAGATGATCAGCAGCGACGGCAGCAGACCGACGAAGAACATCACCCGCCAGGCAAACTCCTGCGGCACCAGCGAGTAGATCAGCGTAAACAATGCCACCGCCAGGCCCCACCCCACAGCCCAGGCACTCTGCACCGTGCCCATGACCTTGCCGCGATACCTGGGGTTGATAGTTTCGGCCATCAGCACAGCGCCGGCTGCCCATTCGCCACCGATGCCAAAGCCTTGCATGGCCTTGACGAACAGCAACGGGTAGAAGCCGGTGACGAACGCCGAAAGGAAGGTGAAGAACGAAAACCAGAGAATCATCCATTGCAGGGTACGGACGCGACCATAGCGGTCGGACAGTGTGCCACCCAGCCAGCCGCCGATTGCCGAGGTCACCAGGGTCAGGCCACTGATCAGGCCGGCATCGCCCTTGGTCAGGGAGAACGCGGCAATCAACGCGGGGATGGCCAGGCCGAACATCTGCACTTCCAGCGCATCGAGCGACCAGCCGCCGAAACAGGCCCAGAATGTCTTGCGTTCCCGTGAGGTGATCTCGCGATACCAGCTGAACATGATTGTTATCCTTCTAGTCGTGGGTGTGACGGGCAGGCGAAGCCACTGCGCCGTGGTAGCACGGCGCAGACAGGTAAAGGGGTGAAGCGACCGGTTTAACGAATGTCGATGCGGTAGCGGAAGTGCTGCGCATGGCCGCGCGAGCGGCGCCATTCCAGAGGTTTGCCGGCGTAGTCGCGGGCCAGGCGCTCGATCACGACCACCGGGCTGTCGGCCGGCAGTTGCAGCAAGCGGCCATGCACCGCGTCGACCGCTTCGGCGGTCAGGGTTTCTTCGGCGTAGGCGACCACCTGACCGCACAGCGCTTCGTAGATCGGGTACAGCAGCGGGCCCTCGCTGTTCAGATCCACGTCCAGCAGCGGCTGGAAGGTTTGGCGCGGCAGCCAGATTTCTTCGGCCAGCACCGGCTGGGCGCCGAGCAGACGTGTGCGAATGATGCGGATCACTTCTGCCTCCCCTGCCAGGCCCAATGCCTCGGCCACCGCGGAAGGCGCCGGCAGCGACTCGATGGAGAGAATGCGGCTTTCCGGCACTATGCGCTCGCCATTGGCGGCCTCGAAACGGAAGAAGCGGAACAGCGACGACTGGAACTGTGGGCGGCGAATGAAGGTGCCGCGGCCCTGCTGGCGCTCCAGCACGCCTTCGGCCACCAGGACATCGACGGCTTTACGCACGGTACCGATCGACAGGTCGAATTCGGTGGCCAAGGCTGCCTCGGTGGGGATCGCTTCCCCCGGGCGCCAGCGGTTGTTGGCAATTTGCGCGACCATGTGATCGCGCAGTTGTTGGTAGCGGGGCAGTCGAGCATCACCGGTCAATGGGTGCATGGGTCTCGCTCTCGTCTTGTTATATAAACATATATATGAATTTCTCGAGAGTATTCCCTGAGCCTGGCGGGCTGTCAATCCTCCGCCGGTCGCCCTTTGGTAGGCGAAACGGCCTTGTGTCGGGAGGACCGCATGTGGCTTATGCTTGTGCTCGGCAAACCCGCACAACAAGGACGTGGCAATGCTCGCCGCCATAAAACGCTATCCGCACACCGTTCGCCTGCTGCTCACCACCACCTTCACGCTTACCGTCGCCCGCGCCCTCACCCTGCCCTACCTGGTGGTTTACCTGGCCGACAATTTCCAGCTGCCGATCAGCCAGATCGGCCTGCTGATCGGTGGCGCGCTGATCGTTGCCTCCCTGTTGAGTCTCTACGGTGGTCATCTGGTCGACACCTTGAGCAACCACACGCTGGTCAGCGCCAGTACCCTGCTGTTCGCCCTGGCCTTCGTCGGCGCGGTCGCCAGCCGTTCGGCACTGCCGTTCTTCTTCTGTCTGGTGTTGATCAACCTGGCCCTGGCAGTGGTCGATATCGCCGCCAAGGCAGGCTTCTGCGCGTTACTGCCGGTGGATGAGCGGGCCGAGGTGTTCGCCATCAAGTACACCCTCAGCAACGTCGGCTACGCCGCCGGCCCGTTGCTGGGCGTGGCCATGCTTGAACTGAACGACCATGTGCCGTTCCTCGCCTCTGCCCTGCTTGGCCTGGCCATGTGCCTGGCTTATTGGCGCCTGGGTGATCGCAGCCTGCAGGCCAGCGCGCCGGACAAGCCTGCGGCCGGCTTCGGCCAAGTGGCGCTGGGGCTGGCGCGGGATCGTCGGCTGGTGTGCTTTACCGTGGGTGGGGTGCTGAGCGCGGTGGTGTTCGGCCAGTTCACCGCCTACCTGTCCCAGTACCTGGTGGTCACCAGCAACCCGGCCGAAGCGGCACGGCTGATCGGCTATCTGGTCACCACCAACGCCGTGACGGTCATTGCCTTGCAGTACCTGATTGGCCGGCGTATCAGCCGCCAGCGCCTGATGCCGTGGCTGTTGGCCGGCATGGGCCTGTTCATCGCCGGCTTGCTGGGTTTTGCGCTGGCGGGCTCGGTACTGGCCTGGTGCCTGGCGATGCTGGTGTTCACGCTGGGCGAAATCATCGTGATCCCGGCCGAGTACATGTTTATCGACCTGATCGCACCGGAGCACTTGCGCGGGGTGTATTACGGCGCGCAGAACCTGTCCAACCTGGGGGCGGCGCTGGGGCCGGTGATGGTGGGGTTTGCACTGGTACACCTGTGGCCAGGGGCAGTCTTCTACCTGCTGGTGTTGTCGGTGATACTGGCAGGGGTGTTCTATTGGTTGGGCACCCGCAGGGGTTGATGTTGCCTGTTCCGGCCCATTCGCGGGTGAACCCGCTCCTACAACCATCGTCTGCGCTGACGAAGCGGCACTTGCGTGCCAGACTGATTGATCGGGACCGCGTTACCTTTTTGCTTCGGAGTCTTCATGTCGTTGTCCAGCGGGCTGATCGCCGTGGTCGCCCTGGCCTATATGGCCATCATGTTCGCCATCGCCTTCTATGGCGACCGCCGCAGCACGCCATTGCCGCCAAAGCTGCGTGCCTGGGTGTACAGCCTGTCGCTGGCCGTGTACTGCACCAGCTGGACCTTCTTCGGCGCGGTCGGCCAGGCCGCCGAACAGCTTTGGGCGTTCCTGCCCATCTACCTGGGCCCGGTACTGCTGCTGATCTTCGCCCCTTGGGTGCTGCAGAAGATGGTGCTGATCAGCAAGCAGCAGAACATCACCTCGATCGCCGACTTCATTGCCGCGCGCTACGGCAAGTCGCAGACCCTGGCAGTGGTGGTGGCACTGATCTGCCTGGTCGGCGTGCTGCCGTACATCGCCTTGCAGCTCAAGGGCATCGTACTGGGCGTGAACCTGCTGATCGGCGCCAACGCCGACGCCACCGGCACCCGCGTGCAGGACACCGCGCTGGTGATATCGCTGGTACTGGCGCTGTTCGCCATCGTCTTCGGTACCCGCAGCCTGGATGTGACCGAGCACCACCGCGGCATGGTCCTGGCAATTGCCTTCGAATCGCTGATCAAGTTGCTGGCGTTCCTTGCCGTGGGCATCTTCATCGTTTTCAACCTGTATGACGGTTTCGACGACCTGTTCAGCCAGGCCCGCCAGTCGATCCACTTGCAGGACTATTGGAAAGAAACCATCAATTGGCCTTCCATGGTGGTGCAAACCGCCGTGGCGATGATGGCAATCATCTGCCTGCCCCGGCAGTTCCACGTTACCGTGGTGGAGAACATCGAACCGCAGGACTTGCGCCTGGCGCGCTGGGTATTCCCGATGTACCTGGCACTGGCCGCGCTGTTCGTGGTGCCGATTGCCCTGGCCGGGCAGATGCTGCTGCCCGGCACGGTGATCTCCGACTCGTTCGTCATCAGCCTGCCCCTGGCCGAGGCGCACCCGAGCCTTGCCCTGCTGGCGTTCATCGGCGGTGCCTCGGCGGCCACCGGCATGGTGATCGTCGAGGCCGTGGCGCTGTCGACCATGGTGTCCAACGACATGCTGCTGCCCTGGCTGCTGCGCCGCAATAACGCCGAGCGGCCTTTCGAAGCGTTCCGCCACTGGATGCTTTCGGTACGCCGGGTAACCATCGTGGTGATCCTGCTGCTGGCCTATGTCAGCTACCGCCTGCTGGGTTCCACCGCCAGCCTGGCGACCATCGGCCAGATCGCCTTTGCCGCTGTGACCCAGCTCACCCCGGCCATGCTTGGCGCGCTGTACTGGAAGCAGGCCAACCGTCGCGGTGTGTTCGCCGGCCTGGCCGCTGGCATTTTCCTGTGGTTCTACACCTTGGTGCTGCCGATTGCCGCGCACAGCCTGGGCTGGTCGTTGCAGTTGTTCCCTGGCCTGGCGTGGCTGCACGGCAACCCGCTGAACCTGCCGATCAGTCCACTGACCCAAGGTGTGGTGCTGTCACTGGCGGGCAACTTCACCCTGTTCGCCTGGGTCTCGGTGCTGTCGCGCACACGGGTTTCCGAGCACTGGCAGGCCGGCCGGTTCATTGGCCAGCAGACCAGCGCGCGGCCCAGCAGCAAGCCGCTGCTGGCGGTGCAGATCGACGACCTGTTGACCCTGGCCTCGCGCTTTGTCGGGGAAGAGCGCGCACGGCAGAGCTTCATCCGCTTTGCCTACCGCCAGGGCAAGGGCTTCAACCCTAACCAGAACGCCGATGGCGACTGGATCGAGCACACCGAGCGCCTGCTGGCCGGGGTGCTCGGTACCTCGTCGACCCGCGCGGTGGTCAAGGCGGCCATCGAAGGCCGCGACATGCAACTGGAAGACGTGGTGCGCATCGCTGACGAAGCCAGTGAGGTGCTGCAGTTCAACCGCGCCCTGCTGCAAGGCGCCATCGAGAACATCAACCAAGGCATCAGCGTGGTCGACCAGAACCTGCACCTGGTGGCCTGGAACCGCCGCTACCTTGAACTGTTCAACTACCCGGACGGGCTGATCAGCGTAGGGCGGCCGATTGCCGACATCATCCGCTACAACGCCGAGCGCGGCCTGTGCGGCCCCGGCGAGGCACAGGTGCATGTGGCGCGGCGGCTGCACTGGATGCGTCAAGGCCGCGCGCACTCCTCCGAGCGGCTGTTCCCCAATGGCCGGGTGATCGAGCTGATCGGCAACCCGATGCCGGGCGGTGGCTTTGTCATGAGCTTCACCGACATCACCCCGTTCCGCGAGGCCGAGCAGGCCCTGCGCGATGCCAACGAACGCCTTGAGCAACGCGTGGCGGAGCGCACCCACGAACTGTCGCAGTTGAACCAGGCGCTGTCCGAAGCCAAGAGCCAGGCCGAAGCGGTGAGCAACTCCAAGACCCGCTTCCTGGCCGCCGTCAGCCATGACCTGATGCAACCGTTGAACGCCGCACGGCTTTTCTCTGCCGCCTTGTCGCAACAGGCCGAGGGCATGAACGAAGAGGCCCAGCAATTGGTACAGCACATGGACAGCTCGCTGCGCTCGGCTGAAGAGCTGATCAGCGACCTGCTGGACATCTCGCGCCTGGAAAACGGCAAGATCACCCCGGATGCCAAACCCTTCGCCCTCAACGAACTGTTCGATACCCTGGGCGCCGAGTTCAAGTTGCTGGCGGCCGAGAAGGGCCTGGAGTTCCGCCTGCGCGGCAGCCGCCTGAGGGTGGACAGCGACATGAAACTGCTACGCCGGGTGCTGCAGAACTTCCTCACCAATGCCCTGCGCTACGGCAAGAGCCCGATCCTGCTGGGCGCGCGCCGACAGGGCGAGCGCCTGTGGCTGGAGGTCTGGGACCGTGGCCCGGGCATTGCTGACGACAAGCTGCAAGTGATCTTTCAGGAGTTCAAGCGCCTGGACAGCCACCAGACCCGCGCCGAGAAGGGGCTAGGCCTGGGCCTGGCCATCGCAGACGGTCTGTGCCGGGTGCTGGGGCATCCGCTGGAGGTGCGCTCATGGCCGGGCAAGGGCACGGTATTCCGCGTCAGCGTACCGATTGCGCACCAGGCCACCGCGGCACAAAGCGCGCCTGTAGAACAACAGGGCGGCCAGCCACTGGCGGGGCTGCAAGTGCTTTGCGTGGACAACGAAGACAGCATCCTGATCGGCATGAACAGCCTGCTGAGCCGCTGGGGTTGCCAGGTATGGACCGCGCGCAACCAGGCCGAATGCGAAGCCCTGCTGGCCAGAGGCATGCGCCCGCACCTGGCATTGGTGGACTACCACCTGGACGACGGCGAGACCGGTACCGGGCTGATGGGCTGGCTTCGAGCACGGCTGGGTGAGCCGGTACCCGGTGTAGTGATCAGCGCCGACGGCAGCAAGGAAACCATCGCCCTGGTACATGCATCAGGGCTGGACTACCTGGCCAAACCGGTCAAGCCTGCGGCCTTGCGCGCCCTGCTCAATCGCCATCTGAGCCTGGCTCAGTAACCGCTACCTCGGGCAGCGCCTCATCGGACAGCGCCCGCTCCAGCAGGTCTGCCGGCAAGCTCTTGCTGGCACGGGCGCCCAGCAGCTTAAGCTGCTCGCTGCGGCTGACCAGGTTGCCACGCCCTTCGCACAGCTTGTTGCGCGCTGCCGCATAAGCCTTGTCCACCTGCTGCAAGCGGCTGCCCAGTTCGTCCAGGTCCTGGATGAACAGCACGAACTTGTCGTAGAGCCAGCCGGCCCGCTCGGCAATTTCGCGGGCGTTCTGCCCTTGACGCTCCTGCTTCCACAGGCTGTCGATAACCCGCAAGGTGGCCAGCAACGTGGTAGGGCTGACAATCACGATCTGCCGGTCGAAAGCCTCCTGGAACAGGTTCGGCTCGGCCTGCAGGGCCGCCGAAAAGGCCGCCTCGATGGGCACGAACAACAACACGAAATCCAGGCTGTGCAGGCCTTCGAGGCGGCTGTAGTCCTTGCTCGACAGGCCTTTGACGTGGCTGCGCAGCGACTGCACATGCTGCTTGAGCGCAGCTTCGTCGTTGCCGGCAACGAACTGCTGGTACGCCGTGAGGCTGACCTTGGCGTCCACCACCACCTGCTTGTCGCCGGGCAGCATGATCAGCACATCCGGCTGGAAACGCTCGCCGTCGGCGCTTTTCAGGCTGACCTGGGTCTGGTATTCGCGGCCCTTTTCCAGGCCGGCATGTTCCAGCACACGTTCGAGGATAAGCTCACCCCAGTTGCCTTGGGTTTTCTGGCCCTTCAAGGCCTGGGTAAGGTTGGTGGCTTCGTCGGACAGGCGCAGGTTGAGCTGTTGCAGGCGCTCCAGCTCCTTGCCCAGCGAGAAGCGCTCGCGGGCCTCTTGCTGGTAGCTTTCCTCCACGCGTTTTTCGAAGGCCTGGATGCGCTCCTTGAGCGGGTCGAGCAACTGGCCAAGGTGCTGCTGGCTGGTCTGGGCGAAGCGCTGCTCGCGTTCGTCGAAGATCTTGGTGGCCATGTCGGCGAACTGGGCGCGCAAGGTGTCACGGGCCTCCTGCAGGTCTTCCAGGCGTTGCTGGTGGCTTTCCTGCTGTTCGCGCAGTTCTGCGTCCAGGCGCGCGGTTTGCGCCTCCAGGCGACGCAGTTCGGCTTCGCGATTGGCGCGCTCAAGGCTCCAGGCGTGGGCGGCGTCACGGGCGTTGTCGCGATCGATCTGCAGCAGCTCCAGCTCACGGCTTTGGGCGGCCAACTGGGCCTGCTTGACGGCGTTGGCCTCACTGAGGTCGCTGACCTCGTCGCGACTGGCGTCCAGTTGCGCCTGCAGGCCGGCCTGGGCCAGCTGGGCTGCATTGAGGCGTTCTTCGAGCAAGGCCTGCTCAGCTTGCCGGGCGCCTTGGCGGCGCTGCACCTGCATGACCCACACCAGGCAGGGTATTGCGCCTGCCACCAAGCCCAGCAGAATGCTGGCCAGATCCACTGTCATGCTTACCCCGAACGCTCTGATGCAAATTGAGTGCAGCTTATCAGCCTGATGGGTGTGTTGCCTGCATCCGCCTCTTCGCGGGCAAGCCCGCTGCGCAAGCCTGAAAGAAAAGCCCGCGCGGTCGCCCGTAGGAGCGGGTTCACCCGCGAAGAGGCCGGCCCTACTGGCCAATTTCCACCCGCCGTTCACCGTCGCAGCCGCCACCGTATTCGCGGGTAAACCCGCTCCTACACACGCATCGGGGGTTGAACACAGGCCGCCGTAGGAGCGGGTTTACCCGCGAAAGGGCCGGGCCTGCTGGCCAATTTCCACCCGCCGTTCACCGTTGCCGCCGCAACCGTATTCGCGGGTAAACCCGCTCCTACACACGCATCGGGGGTTGGACACAGGCCGCCGTAGGAGCGGGTTTACCCGCGAAAGGGCCGGCCCTGCTGGCCAATCCCCACCCGCCGTTCACCGTCGCAGCCGCCACCGTATTCGCGGGTAAACCCGCTCCTACCACGGTGGTGAACACACATAGGTGATTGCTCGCGAAAGGGCCCGCGCAGGCAAAAAAGCTCAGGCAGGAAACCACTGTCGCAACAACCGCCGCGCTTCCTGCGATCCCTGCCCTGCCGCAAGCTCAAGCCAATAGCGCGCCTGCTCCGGCTCGTTGTGCTGACACAGCCGGGCGTATTCCAGCTGCGCCCGCCGATCCCCTGCGCGGGCAGCCTGACGCAGCAGCTCATGGCCTATACGCCGGTCACGGGCGTTGCCACAATCTCGGCACAGCATCTGCCCCAGGCGGCTCTGCGCCACAACCACACCTTGGCGCGCCGGCTGCTTCAACAAGCGCCCGGCCAGATGCTTGACCTGAGGGTTGTCGCCCAGGCGCGGGCTGTCGAGCAACCACAGGGCCACTTTCAGGGAAAAGCGTTTGGCGGGAGGTGCAAGTGTCGATGCAGCGGGGCTGGAAAGGTGTTTACCGCGAAACTTCATGAGCAACAGGTTTGGTAACTCGAAAGGCGCGCCACTCTACTCTTTTTTTTTCGCCCTGACCTGTCGATTTCTGGAGGATTGAAAAAAAATTCCATGATCTTTTCTTGACGTTTTCAGGTGGATGACCAACCAGTCTGTTGGAGTATGGCAATTGTCGGACAGTCCATCCCATTGCTGGCACGCCCGTGCTAGAGCAAGTGCTCGGGACAATCCACAGTTCCTGTGGATAACTCGGTGGACAACCCCCTCTCACACCCCTCAAACCCCCGTGAATTGGGGGCTTTGGTCAAACTGACGATTTTTTCACCAGCTAAAAATAGTGTTTTTTTTCATTGACTTAACCACGCAGTCAAGGCATTGGCGAGGCTGCCGGGTGGTGTTACCAGGCCGTTACAAGCGCTGCCCCGAATGTGAACAAGTGCACCATAAACCTCCATTTGGGTGCACGAAAAGGGCACATCGGCCGGCATTCGGGCCATTTACCCCCTCTTCCCAGCAACGAAAATTCGCGCCATACTGCGCGGCTCACCTGAACAAACGTAGCGCTTGCCAAACATCTGCACTTCCGGTAAGGTGCCCCTCGTTAGTACCAAGCTGAAAGTCAATTCTGGCCGCAAGCGTCCTTGCAGACTCGCTCCCCCCAAGAGCGTCCCTGCTGAAACAAGGACCGGCCCATTCAATGATTCACTCGCCAGCCTTACGCTGCGCAAGCACGAATCACATGACAGATTGATCAGGATCCCACCTCGACGGCCTAGAACCTTGGCCCCGGCGTGCTGCCTGCCTTCCGAAGTACCTACCAGTCAGCCCAAGCGCCTACATTTGATTGCGCCCCCTCTGGCTGCCCTGTTCCAGTCAGGTTCGTTCGTCCCTTAATAAAGGCGTCACTGGAACGTTTCTATCATGCACGGATCATAACCCCCGTGTTTAAAGCAGGAACCTCCAACAATATGCAAACTCATCATCAGATTCAGGCTGCCATTGGCACCCTCTCCCAGGCCTTCTCGCCGTTGAAGTGCCTTATCGTTGCCCCACGCAAGGGCAGCTTCAGCTTTACCTTGGTAGACGAACACGGCGTTGCCTGCCATACCGAACGCCTGTACCACGAACAGTACAGCCGCCATGAACCGCTGCAGGCGGTGATCGCCCGGACGCGTCAGTCGCTCACCGCGTGACCGGCGAATACCGAGGTATTCAAGCGCTGAATCCTCCGATCGCAAGACTGCCTGAACGCTCTGGGCGTAATTGCCTTAGGGCATATAGCCCGGAGCATCAGGCAGCAATCGATTTAAAAACAGCTCTTTACACCACGATTATCACACTACACTTCAACTCGAGCGGTGCTTTCCGCTCCCGGCGGGCCTGATCATTCACCAGCTGCCAAGCTCCAGCGCCCGTCCGGCCCTTACCTGCTCGAGGGCATCATGGGTATTGCGGCGAATGAATTGTGTCAGTATGTGATCCGACCCACCCTGGTCTACCTGAACCGTCACTGCGCCAGCGCCGAAGCCTTGCTCCTGGGTATCGCCGCCAGCCAGTCAGCACTCGGCTCAGCCCTGCACGACCGACGCGGGCACGGCCTCTACCGCATCGGCGAACATCGTCACCAGGCGCTCTGGGACGAATACCTGGCCCGTGACCCCGACCTCGCCAGCCTGGTCCGCGGCCTGGCCAGCCAGCACGCCTTCCTTGGTGGCCCGCACCTGGAGCTCACCGTCAACCTGCGCTATTCCACTGCCATTGCCTGGATGCTCATCGAAGAGCAGGCCACCCCATTGCCTGCGGCGGACGATCTGCTGGCACTGGCGCGTATCTGGCGACAGATTTTCAACCCCCAGGGTCGTCTGCGCGACTTCACCCATGCCTGGCATGCCTGCATAGATCAGAAATTGCCACAGGCATCTTGAGACGCGTCCTACAAGTAACCCGGAAAAAATGGAATTTTGGTCGGATTGTCCTACAAAACCGCTCTAACTCCTGCGATTGAGCCTATAGCGCAGCGCGTGATTTGTTGGTAGCTTTTCGCCCCGGAGACCCAAGGAGTTTTCTAATAATGAAAAAAGTAATGCTCAAAACCTCCCTCGGCGTAGCCGTTGCGCTTGCTTCCAGCCAACTGCTCGCCGCCGGGTTCGCGCTGAACGAACAAAGTATCAGCGGCATGGGAACCGGTTTTGCTGGGCGCTCGTCTTCTGCCGACGATGCCAGCACTGTGTATGGCAACCCGGCCGGCATGTCCCGCCTCAAGCGCGAACAATTCACCGTGGGCGGCGCTGCCGTCATCGCCAAGACCGACATATCGGGCCCAGGCAGCAACTTCGGGGGGGAAACCGATGGCGACATGGTGCCTCTCGTTGGCGTACCCATGGGCTATTACGTCAAGCCGATTGATGATCACTGGAGCGTTGGCTTCGGCGTTTACGTGCCATATGGCCTGATCACCGACTACGGTAGCGATGACGCTGCACGCTACTGGGGCAAGAAGAGCAAGGTCGAGGTTGTCACCTTCCAGCCAACCGTCAGCTACGCCTTCAACGACAAAGTGTCGATCGGTTTTGGCCCGACTATCAACCGTATCAAGGGTGAACTGGGTTCGAACCTGAGCAGCAAGGCCCTCCTGGGGCCCAATGGCCCTGACGGCGAGACCAAGATCAAGGGCGATGACACTGCGATTGGTTACAACATCGGCGTTCTGGTGCAAGCTACGGACCGTACCCGTCTGGGCCTGACCTATCACTCGATGGTCGACTACAAGCTTGAAGGCAACACCCGCGTTTCCTACCCGATTCCACAGCTTGGCCTGAACGGCAGGTTCGACGCCAGCCTGAAGATCAAGACGCCAGAGTCAGTGGACTTCTCGGTCACTCATGAACTGGATGACCATTGGACACTGTATGCGGGTAGCACCTGGACGCGCTGGAGCCGCCTGGAAAGCATCGTCGTCGAGAACGAAGCGCCGGCAGGCTACCCGTTGAAGACCATCACCGAAGAGCAGAACTGGCACGACACCTGGGCCCACGCCATTGGCGCGTCCTACAAGGTGAACAAGGAGTGGACCCTGCGCGCAGGCTTCTCCGTCGACCAGTCGCCCACCAACAACCATGATCGCTCGCCACGCATTCCGACTGGCGATCGTAAAGCGGTCAGCTTTGGTGCCGGCTGGAGCCCGAACGATGACATGACCATCGACGTTGCCTATTCGTATCTGTGGGAAGAGGATACCAAGGTCAACAACCTGCCAAGCTCGCAACAACAAGGGCTGTTGAAAGGCAGCTACCAGGCCAAGTACGAGAACAGCGCTCACGGTATCGGTGCATCCCTCACCTACCGCTTCTGATTCCTGTGCGTTACATGAAAACCGCCCTCGTGGCGGTTTTTTTCATGCCTGCACTTGCCAGCTGTCGCCCAGGCATTCGCGCAGGTAGTCCATGAAAGCGCGCACCTTGGTGGTCATGGCAAAGCGATCGGCCAGGCACAGGTAGATGTCCATGGGCTCGGTCTGGGCGTATGCCTGGCTGCTGTCGCAGTATTCGAACAGCGGCACCAAGGCCCCCGACGCCAGGTGCGGCCGCACGATGAACTCGGCCAGACGGGTGATGCCACCATCGTGCAAGGCCATCTGGGTCAGGACATCGATATCGTCGCTGATCAATACACTGCCGAATTCCGCTTCGAAGCGCAGGCCGTCCCGCATGAAGCCCCAGCGCAAGAAGCGGCCATCCACCGGATAGCGAAACACAAGGCAACGGTGCCCGCGCAAGGCCTCGGGCGTGGCAGGTACGCCAGCACTTTGCAGGTAACCGGGTGAGGCACAACAAATGAACGGGATGCGGGCAATGCGCCGGGCCAGCAGCTGGTCTTCGAGCTGCGGGGCAATGCGCAGGCTCACGTCAACGTCTTCACGGGCATGGTTGACCCGACGATCAGTCGTTACCAACTCTATCGAAAGTAAAGGGTAGCGGGCACTGAAAGCAGGTATCAACGCCGCCAGCACATGGCGCCCAAAGGCAGAGGTCGAGGCGATGCACAGCCGCCCCTGAGGCTCGCTGTCGGGTGTTGTCACTGCCTGTTCGGCCAGGGCCAGATCACGCTCGATATGCTTTACACGCTCGTAATACTGGGCGCCAGAGGGCGTCAGGGCCATGCTGCGTGTGGTTCGGCTGAGCAGGCGTACTTGCAGGTGGCCTTCCAGCCGCGCCAGGTTCTGGCTGACGGCTGCCGGACTGAGGCCGAGGATACGGGCACCAGCAGCGATGCTACCGGCCTCGACCACCTTGATGAAGCAGCGAATGGCGTTGAGCAGGTCCATGGTGAGCGCTTGGATTCGTAAGTGTTTCTTTATAAAGAACTCAATGCTGCCGGTCTACAGCTGCAGGGTGCAGGTTGCTAATCTGCGCTTCCACTCAGCTTTCAGGAGTTCGCATGAGCAACCTGCCCCGATCGTGCAGTCGACGTAAATTGCACCCGGTCGCTACCCCCTACGTTTTCGCGTTCTACATGTCGTCGATCATGGCGCTGTTGATGTGCTTCGTGATCACGGCGGCCAATGCCGGGTTTACCCCTGAGTATCTGGGCAATGTGCTCAAGGCCTATCAGCTGGCGATGCCGGTGGCATTTGTGTGTGTGCTGCTGGTCCGGCCGGTGGTGGTGCGGTTGGTGGCGATTACCGTGCATGCACGGTGAAGTGACCGCAGCCAGCCACTTCCTGTTTTTGATCTTGATCCCGCGACTTCAGGAGGACGGCGTAAGGCCTACTGAAGTCGCAATCTGCGTCGCCTGAACTGCCTCGCGCTTAAAAGCAAACGCCGCAGCAAGCGCAGCCTGGTTACTGCTGTGAGGCGATGGCCTTTTCGATAGCGGCGCGGAACGCGGGATCATCCGGTTTGGTCAGGCTGGAGAAGTTACCGATCACCTTGCCCTTGCGATCGACAACATACTTGTAGAAATTCCACTTCGGCGCAGTGCTCTGGCTGGCCAGCTCCGCGAACAGCGGTATCGCATCCTTGCCCCGCACCGCCTGCGTCTTGGTCATGGTGAAGGTGACACCGTAGTTGGCATAGCAAACCTTGGCAGTCTTCTCACTGTCGGCGTCTTCCTGCTTGAAGTCATTGGACGGCACGCCGAGCATTTCCAGGCCTTGCTCGTGATACTCCTTGTAGGTCGCCTCAAGCCCCTCGAACTGCGGGGCAAAACCGCAATAACTGGCAGTATTCACCACCACGAGCGGCTTGCCGGCAAAGCGCTTGCACAGCTCGACCTGCCCCTTGCCGCGCAATTCCGGCAGGCTACCCTGCAACAATGCCGGGCAATCTGCAGCCCAGCTCGATGTACTGGCAAGCAGGGCCAGCACCGGCACCGTCAACCAATGTGCACGCATGACTCGTTTCTCCCGCATGACAATCCTTGAGCTTGCAGGGTAGCGCCTAACACACACTCATGCCCAGTTGCATCAGCGCCATCCCACCCTGATGCCAGCCCCACCACACCAGTGCCAGCAGCAACAGAGCGGCAATAGCCAACAGGCCGCG
Source organism: Pseudomonas sp. CGJS7 (assembly GCF_036961695.1). NCBI lineage: Bacteria > Pseudomonadati > Pseudomonadota > Gammaproteobacteria > Pseudomonadales > Pseudomonadaceae > Pseudomonas > Pseudomonas sp. CGJS7. The sequence continues at coordinate 131,567 of NZ_JBAMDI010000007.1, forward strand.
TATCAGGTAGCGGTTCATACAGCCTGGGCCTGCAGGCGTGAAACCGGGCGTTCGCGCACCGGCCAGTTAAGGGCAGCGGCCAGCAAGCTGAGCAGGATGGAAATCTGCCAGACCAGGTCGTAGCTACCGGTGCGGTCATACACTATCCCACCCAGCCAGCCCCCCAGGAACGCACCCAACTGATGGAACAGGAACACGATACCGCCCAGCATGGACAGGTTGCGCACCCCGAACACCGTGGCCACGGTCCCATTGGTCAGCGGTACCGTGGACAACCACAGAAGGCCCATGGCAATGCCGAACAGGTAAGCACTGAACTCGCTCACCGGCGCCCACAGGAACAGCACGATCACCACCGCACGCAGCAGGTACAACCCGGTCAGCAGGCGCGGCTTGGACATGCGCCCGCCCAACCAGCCTGCGGTGAAGGTACCGACGATGTTGAACAGGCCCACCAGCGCCAGCACTGTCGTACCGGTGGTCGCAGCCAGGTGCTGGTCAACCAGGTAGGCCGGCAGGTGCACGCCAATGAATACGACCTGGAAGCCACAGACAAAAAAGCCCAGTGCCAGCAACCAGAAGCCGGAGTGCGTGCACGCCTCGCGCAGCGCCTGGCCCAGGGTCTGCTCGGCACCGTGACTGGGTAACGGGCGATCGCGCAGCAGACAGACGAAAGGCACGATGAACGCCACCAAAAGGCCCAGTACCAGCAACGCTGCCGACCAGCCCAGCCACTGAATCAGGCCTTGGGTGCCCGGCAACATGGCGAACTGGCCGAACGACCCGGCGGCGCTGGCGATCCCCATGGCCATGCTGCGCTTTTCGGCCGGCACTGCACGCCCGACCACACCGAGGATGACCGAGAACGACGTGCCGGACAGGCCGATGCCGATCAGCAAGCCCGCACTCAGCGACAACGACCAGGGCGAATCAGCCAAGCCCATCAAGATCAAGCCGACGGCATAAAGAATACCGCCGATGATGACCACCCGCGCCGCGCCAAGCCGGTCGGCCAAGGCGCCAGCGAACGGCTGCGCCAGGCCCCAGATCAGGTTCTGCAAGGCAATGGCGAAGGCAAACACCCCACGCCCCCAGCCAAAATCAGTACTCATCGGCTCCAGAAACAGGCCAAAGCCGTGCCGTACGCCCAGAGACAGCGCCAGTATCAAGGCCGCCCCCACCAACACCCATCCGCTGGTTCGCCACACCGAAGTCATTGTCATTATCTCCAGCACATCGCAAGGTTTGCGGGTATATACCCGCTTATAGTCGTATCAAATCAGGCCAGTTGTTCCAGCAGTCGCACCAGTTCATCCCGCTGCCCCACCCCGAGCCGTTCAACCAGCTCTTTCTGGGCCTGCTCCCAGGCCGGGTGGGCAACGTGCAGCAGTTGCTTACCCGCCGCGGTCAACAGCACCACGCGGTTACGCTGGTCGTCGCCCTCGCCCAGTGCTACCAGCCCATCCGCCTCCAGCACACGCAGGTTGCGGCCCAGGGTACTGCGCTCGAGCCCCATGGCTTCTGCCAGGGCTGTGATGCTGGGTCGGTCGAGCCGCTGCAGGTGCCGCAGCAGAGAAAACTGGGCAACATTGACCCCGAAGCCGGCAAGGGCTTCGTCGTAATGCCGGCTCACGCCGCGGGCGGCGCGACGCAGGTGGGTACAGATGCATTCACTGGTCAGCATGGATACGTGTATATACCCGCGTACGGAGTGTTGCAAGAAGTTTCACAAGGAATAGAGAAGCGTCAGTCCGGGTTCAAGCGCCTGCGGATCGGCTCGAACTCAACCGTGGCCTTGCGCGCCAAGGGGTCTGGCGCGCCCTGCTCGACCGCTTGCCAGTAGCGCCACGGCACCTTCGCCGTGCCCAGTTCGTAGTCCATGCCATCCCAGTTGTCTTCACGAAAGCTATAGAACGCCCAGTGCAACCGGTTGCGATCCAGCACGACGAGTACATCTTCAAGGTACTGCCGACAACCCGGCAGCCTGCGCATGCAGCCAAACTCGCCCACCACCAGACGAGAAAGCGGTAGCCCCACGGCCTCAGCCCATGCCAGCGGCTGGCGTAAGTAGCCTTCAACTCGCCGGCCATCCCACAGCTGTGTCTGCCCGGCAAAAGATACGGGGCCTGGATAGGCGATGGGCTGTTTGCGCGCCATGTTCGGCGCACTGGTTGCGGCATAGGGCTCATACATGTGCACGCTGTACAGCACTCGCGGGTCCTCCAGCGGCGCCGGCCAGTAGCCGAACGCGTCTGCGCCTGCATACCAGCCGGCATCGACCATGATCGGCGTATCAGCGTCTTCTTCGCGGATGGCCGCTATCAGTTGCCGGTACAGCAAGGGCAGATCGCGCGCACCGCCCTGCGCTTGCGCATACCACTGCTGCATCTGCCCAAGTTCGGCATGTTCAGCCAGGCCACCCTGTTTCTCCGGTGCTGGCTCATTGATCAGGTTGTAGGCCGCGATGGCCGGATGACTTTTCAGTTCGCGCGCCATATCTCGCCAGAACGCCGCAGCCTGGGACCAGTAGCGTTTGTCTTGCCACAGGCGATCATCGAACTGGCCCTGGTTGTTTTGCGACCAGCGCATACCCGGTAGCGAGAGTGGCGCGATGACCACCTTGAGCCCCGCCTGGTGCGCCCGGTCGAGGGTGGCACGCAGCACAGCCAGGTCGGCGTCGGGCAGGCCTTCATAGGTATCGGCGCTGCCAAGGAGGAAATCTCGTTTCACCGGTTGCCATTTGTCGTACGACAGCCGCACCCATGTGGCGCCGTACCCCCTCAGGGCATCGAAGTAGGCTTGATCGGGTGGCAGCCGGTTGAAGCTGTTGCCGCCGTGGCGTGGGGTGTCCCAGAACGCCATGAGATCTGCAGCAGTGGCTGGGGGGGTGGACAGGACCAATAGACTGGCAAAGATCCAGTGACGCACGGAAAGCCTACCTGGTTGCTTGGGGGACGCTGAGGATACGCCGACAAGCAAGAGGCAAGCGCTACCGGACCGTTTCTGGAAGTTACTGGCTCCCTCCACACCTATGGCCTGCTGCGAAAGCACTGCAAAGCAGCCGCTAAAGGGTCGTCCAGATCAAGCGCTCAAAGCCCCAGCGCCAACCCGAGCACGACGGCCAGCTCCAGCAGCTCCAGCAACGCACCGGCGGTATCACCGGTGGTCCCGCCCAGGCGCCGGCACATCATATGCCGCAACCAGGCAAACACCGCCAGCGCCAGCAGCACGCTCCATCCGCCCAGAAAGAGGCAGAACAGCACACAAACCAGCAATACCCACCCCGCCGCGCGGCGGGGCATATGTTCGGCCAATGCCTGCCCCAACCCGCCAGGTCGCACATAAGGTGTACAAAGGAACAGGCCCAACATCGCCGCCCGCCCGATCAACGGCGCCAGCAGCAATTGCGCCCCGATGCCCTGCCCGACCAGCACCCACAATGCGCAAAACTTCAGCAACAACACCAAGACCAGGGTGACCACGGCAATCGGCCCACTGCGCGGGTCTTTCATGATCCGCAAGGTGCGCTCACGGTCGCCGAAACCACCGAGCCAGGCGTCGGCACTGTCCGCCAGGCCATCCAGATGCAAGGCACCACTGAGCAATACCCACAACGTCAGCAGCAAAGCCGCATGCAGCGGCGACGGCGCACCCTGTAGCAGGTGACTGGCCAACCACAGCAACAAGCCGAACAGCAGCCCGACCAGCGGGTAGTACAGCAGCGAACGCCCTACCTCACGCGGTGCCGGCATGCCCGGCAGGCTCACCGGCAGGCTGCTGAGAAACTGCAGGGCGATCCAGAACGGCAACATCTCAGGGCGCCTCGACCAGTTGCCCATCGCCACCCGGCACCAGCCGCATCAACGCGCCATGGCCAACCTCGACCTGCAGCAACTGCTCCCTGGGCAAGCCACGGGCACGGGCCAGTAACAGCCGCATCACGCCACCATGGGTCACCAGCAGCACGCGCTTGCCGGCATGCTGAAGGCGCAAACGCTCGACAGCCGCCAGCACCCGTTCGGCAAACGCCTCGACCGGCTCGCCATTGGGCGGTGTGAAGGCGTAAGGGTCGGCCCAGAAACGGCCCAGTGCATCGGCCTGGTGCTCCATGATCTGCGCGGCACTTTGGCCCTCCCAATCACCGAAGTGCAGTTCCTGCAGGGCGGGCTCACGCTGCACTGGCAGGTTCAACTGCGCACCCAGCTCATCGGCGAAACGCCCACAGCGTTGCAGCGGCGAGCTGACCAGCACCTGCCACGGGCCGGCGTCGGCCACGGCGCGGCGCATCTGCGCCCAGCCCTTGTCGGTCAAGGCATCATCAAGGCTGCCACGCAGGCCGCCCTGTTCCGTTTCACCATGGCGCAGCAAGTCGAGGATCATGCCGGGCGGTCCGCCACCGCGGCCTCGGCAAAGGTCGCCATCTGCCCATGCAGCGCACAGGCCAGGCGCAACAGCGGCACCGCCAGGGCAGCGCCACTGCCCTCACCCAGGCGCAAGCCCAAGGCCAGCAAGGGCTCGGCCTGCAGCGCAGCAAGCAAGGTCTTGTGCCCAGGCTCAGCCCCCTGGTGAGCGAACAACAGCCAGGCTCGACACTGCGGGTTGAGGCGCACTGCCACGAGCGCAGCGACACTGCAGATAAAGCCATCCACCAGCACTGCGACACCCGCCTGCGCGCAACCGAGGTAGGCACCCGCCAACGCCGCGATCTCGAAACCGCCAACACAAGCCAGTGCCTGCAACGGGTCTTCAGCATGCAGGCCATGCAGGCGCAGCGCCCTCTCGATGACTTCAGCCTTGTGCTGCACCCCGGCGTTGTCCAGGCCGGTGCCAGGGCCGCTCAGCTCCGACGCCGGACACCCCAGCAGAACACTGGCCAAGGCTGCGGCGGCTGTGGTGTTACCGATGCCCATCTCGCCACCGATGAACAGCTGTGCGCCCTGTTCGGCGGCGCGCTGGGCACTGTCGCGACCGGCCTGCAAGGCCGCTTGCAGCTGGTTTTCGGTCATCGCGGGTTGACGGGCAAAGTTGGCAGTACCGGTGCCCAGGCGCAGATGGCGCACGCCGGGCAGCTCCAACTGCGCGTCAATGGTGCCCAGGTCGACCACGTCCAGGCTGGCCTGCAGTTGCCGCGCCAGCACACTGATCGCCGCGCCCCCGCCGACGAAGTTGCGTAGCATCTGCCCGGTCACCGCCTGCGGGTAGGCCGAGATGCCCTCTTCGACCACGCCGTGGTCGCCGGCAAAAATGCTGATGGCTACCTGATCCAGCGCTGGTCGTTCAAGCCCCTGCAGGCCAGCCAGCTGAATGGCCAGCTTTTCAAGTTGGCCGAGCGAGCCAGCAGGTTTGGTCAGTTGCTGCTGCCGGGCGCGGGCCTGGTCCATGGCGGCGTTGTCGAGGGGTTGGCAGGCATCACGCCACCAGGCTTGGGTCATAGTGCAGGTCCTTTGAGGATTAGGGGCAGGCCGGCCACGGTCAGCACGACACGCTGACAGCGTTCGGCCACGGCCTGGTGCAGCCAGCCGGCCAGGTCGACATAGCGCCGGGTCAGCTCGCCCATGGGCACGACGCCCAGGCCGGTTTCGTTACTGACCAGGATAAGGGTGCCAGGTAACTGTTCCAGGCATGCCAGCAGGGCATCACGCTCCTCGGCCAGGCGCTGGTCATCTTCCAGCATCAACAAATTGGTCAGCCACAGGGTCAGGCAATCCACCAGCAGGCAGCGCCCTTCGGCCGCTTCGGCGCGCAGTACCGCGGCCAGGGCCAAGGGCTCTTCGATCAACCCCCAGTCATCCGGCCGGCGCTGACGATGCAGCAACACGCGTTCGTTCATTTCGCCATCCAGCGACTGACTGGTGGCGATGTAGGTCACCGGCAAGCCGCTGGCGCTGGCCAGTTGTTCGGCCAGGCGGCTTTTGCCAGACCGGGCGCCGCCGAGAATCAGGTTACGCATGTCAGGCTACCCCACACAGTTGGCGCAACTGCGCGGTGTCCAGGTGCTTTTCCACCAGATCGGCCAGGCGCTCGATGTCGTGTTCGCGCAACGCTTCGTAGTCGATAACCTGCACATCCTCCAGCCCGGCCCAGCGCAATAGCGCAGCACACGACTGGCTGCCTTCGAACAGGCCATGCAGGTACGTGGCGAGGATCTGGCCATCGGCACTGACAGCACCATCATGGCGGCCATCAGCCAGTTGGACCGCAGGTTGCGCCAGCGCAGGCCCCGTCGTAACGCCAGCATGAATTTCATAACCGGTTACCGTTGCCGCTTCAAGGCTCAGCGTGCCGGCCACATTGCGCAGTTGCTTCTCGGCTTCGAGCACCGTGGCATAGTCGAGCAGGCCGAGCCCCTGGCTTGAGCCTGCGGCCCCCTCCAGCCCCAGCGGGTCATGCACTTCCCGCCCCAGCATCTGCAGGCCACCGCAGATACCAATCAGCTTGCCGCCATAGCGCAGGTGCCGCTCGATGGCCGTGTCCCAACCGCGCTCGCGCAGTTGTGCCAGGTCGCCGCGCACGCTCTTGGAGCCTGGCAGGATGATGAGGTCGGCAGCCGGAATCGGCTGGCCCGGGCCAATGAACTGCAAGTCCACCTGCGGGTGCAGGCGCAGCGGGTCGAAGTCGGTGTGGTTACTGATGCGCGGCAGCACTGGCACGATCACCTTTAGCACTCGCTCGTGCTTGACGCCTTGACGCACATCGATACCGTCTTCGGCTTCCAAGTGCAGGTCGGTAACGTAAGGCAGGACGCCCAGTACCGGTTTGCCGGTGCGTTGTTCCAGCCAGTCCAGCCCTGGCTGCAGCAGGGCAATGTCGCCACGGAAGCGGTTGATGACAAAACCTTTGACCCGCGCCTGCTCACTGGTCGACAGCAATTCCAGCGTGCCCACCAAGTGGGCGAACACACCACCGCGGTTGATGTCGGCCACCAGGATCACCGGGCAGTCCACCGCTTCGGCAAAGCCCATGTTGGCGATATCGCCGGCACGCAGGTTGATCTCTGCCGGCGACCCCGCACCCTCGACCATGACCACCGGGTACGCGGCACTCAGGCGTTGGTGAGACGCCAGCACCGCTTGCATGGCAGTGGTTTTATAGTCGTGGTAGGCCACTGCATTCATGCTGGTGACCGCGCGACCGTGGATGATGACCTGGGCGCCGGTGTCGCTGTTGGGCTTGAGCAGCACCGGGTTCATGTCGGTGTGCGGTTGTAGCCGGCAGGCCTGGGCCTGCACCGCCTGGGCCCGGCCGATTTCACCGCCATCAGCCGTCACCGCGCTGTTCAGCGCCATGTTCTGTGGCTTGAAGGGCACCACAGCGACGCCCTGGCGCAACAGCCAGCGGCACAACGCGGTCACCAGTGTGCTCTTGCCTGCGTCGGAGGTGGTGCCTTGCACCATGAGGGTGGTCATGCCGTTTCCTTCTGATAAGCCGCCAGGGCCTGGGCCAGGCGCTGTTCGTCCGCCGTGCAGGCAGGCAACCCCAGGCGCACTGCCGCTGGCTGTTCGAACAGCCGTACCAGGATGCCGCGCCGGGCGAGAAATTCATGCAGCCGCGCAGCATGCTCGCTACGCACGTACTGGAACAGGTCGCAGCCACCACTAGGCGCCAGGCCGGCACTGCGCAACACGTGCGCAAGCCGCTCGCTGGCAGCAGCACAGCGTTCGGCCTGCGCGCGCTGGGCAGTCTCATCAGACAGGCTGGCCTGGGCCAGCACCCGGGTCGGGCCGTTGACGGTCCAGGGTCCGAGCAGCTCGGCCAGGCGCAGCAGCAAGCTGTGTTCGGCGGCAACGAAGCCCAGGCGCACGCCGGCCAAGCCGAAGAACTTGCCAAACGAGCGCAGCACGATCAGCCCCGGGCGTTCGGCGCAGTCCACCACGCTGTCCGCCGGGGTGTTGTCCATGAATGCTTCGTCGACCAGCAGCCAGCCACCGCGAGCAGCCAGGCGAGCATGCCAAGCCAGCAGGCGTTCGCGCGACACCCGCTGGCCGGTCGGGTTGTTGGGGTTCACCAGCACCAGCACATCGAGGCCGTCGAGCGCAGCCTCGACTTGCGCTTCATCCAGCGCCAGCAGTTGATGCCCCGCCCGTTGCCAGGCATAGGGGTGTTCGGCATAGCACGGCGTCAGCACGCCAACCCGGGCGGTTGTACGCAGCAGCGGCAAGGCCTGTATCGCGGCCTGGGAGCCGGCTACCGGCAGCAACTGGCGGGCGCCGTAATACAAGCGCGCGGCGTCCTCCAGGCCGTCCTCGGTTTCCGGCAGGCGGGCCCAGGCGTCGACGGGAATCGGCGGGACAGGAAATGGCCAGGGCGCAATGCCGCTGGACAGGTCGAGCCACTGCTCGCGGGGGATACCGTATTGCTGCACCGCGCGTAACAGGCGGCCACCATGTTCAAGCATTGATATAGGCCCCCAGGCAGATCATCAGCAGCCACAGCCACACGCCGCGCTGCACCAGCTGCCAGCCGCGCTCGATGGCATCGGCATCGGCCACTGGCCCCTCGCCCAGACGCGGCCGCTCATGCAGTTCGCCGTGGTACACCGCCGGGCCACCAAGCTCGACGCCCAGCGCGCCGGCGCCGGCAGCCATCACCGGCCCGGCGTTGGGGCTGTCCCACAGCGGGCCCTGCTTGCGCCAGCAGGCCAGGGCCAGACGGGTCTTGCCCAACAGGGCATAAGTCAGGGCCACCAGCCTTGCAGGTATATAGTTGAGCACATCGTCGATGCGCGCCGCGCACCAGCCAAAGCGCTCGAAACGTTCGTTACGGTAGCCCCACATGGCATCCAGCGTGTTGCTCAGGCGGTACAGCACCACACCGGGCGCACCGGCCACCACAAACCAGAACAACGCGGCGAACACTGCGTCGCTGCCGTTCTCCAGCACCGACTCGGTCGCCGCTCGGGCCACCGCGGGCTCGTCCAGTTCGCGCGTTTCGCGGCTGACCAGGTAGCCAACCCGGCGCCGAGCCTCCGCCAGGTCGCCCTGGCGCAAGGCATTGGCCACCGGCAGCACATGCTCGCCCAGGCTGCGCATCCCCACCGCGCAGTAAAGCGCCAGCACATCAACCAGCCAGCCAATATATGGCAGCCACGAAAGGACCAGCGCCACCAGGGTCAGCGGCACCACCGCCAGAAACCACGCGCTCACGCCGTGGCTGCGCCAGCCGCGCCCCCCCGCATTCAGGCGGCGCTCCAGGTTGCCGGCCATGTTGCCGAACGCCACCAAGGGGTGGCGGCGCTGTGGTTCGCCCAGCAAAGCGTCCAGGGCCACCCCGGCCACGGTCAGCAAGGCCACGCTCATTGACGCTCTCCCCATTGGTTTTCGTAAAGCATTTCACTCAAGGGCCGCTCTTCGGCCCAACTTTCCTGCACCAACATCGGCACCGGATAGAACTCGGCGACCGGCCCAAGGCACAGTACCGCCACCGGCTTGGCCCCGGCGGGCATGCCCAACAGCGCGGCCAGCGCCAGCGGGTCGAACAGCGACACCCAGCCCATGCCCAGCCCTTCGCCACGCGCGGCCAGCCACAGGTTCTGGATGGCACAGGCCAGCGAGGCCAGGTCCATCTCCGGCAGGGTGCGGCGGCCGAAGATGTGTGGCTCGCGGTTGTCCATCAAGGCCGCCACCAGCAGCTCGGCACAATCGTTTATGCCCTCCACCTTCAACTTCATGAATGCATCGGATCGCTCGCCCAACGCCTCGGCCGTGCGTACCCGCTCCGCCTCCACCAAGGCCTGGATGCGCCCGCGCAGGTCACGCTGGGTGATGCGGATAAAGCGCCACGGCTGCATTAGCCCGACACTGGGCGCCTGATGTGCGGCGGCCAGCAAGCGGCCAAGCAGTTCGGGCGCCACCTGGCCACCCGCAAAATGGCGCATGTCGCGGCGCTCGCCGATGACCCGGTAAATGGCGGCGCGCTCGGCGTCGCTGTAGGCGTGATCATTCATGGTCGCAACAGCGCCGCCGCCGCATCCGGGCAGGAAGGGAAATAGAAGTGCACGTAAGAGGCCGTCAGCCGGCCCAGACGATAAACCGCCTCGTTGCCACGCCCGCCGTTGGGGCTCAGACCCCGGGCGATCGGTTCCAGCGCAGTGCTGGTCAGCGAATGGTGATAGGTGTGACCGCGCAAGGTCCCCTCCGGCAGTTCCACCGCCTGCAGCGCCAGGGCAGCCAGGCGCTTCTGCATGGTCGCCTCACCCGGCAGCAGGCCGAGCAGTTCGGCACGTTCGCCGGCCACGTCAGTCAGGGCATCGAGCAGGTACAGCATGCCGCCGCACTCGGCCAGCAATGGCTTGCCCTGTGCGTGGTGGGCGCGGATCGCCTCGCACATCGGTGCGTTGGCGGCCAGCGCATGGTGATGCAGCTCAGGATAACCACCCGGCAGATACAGGCTGTCTACCGCCGGCAGTTCGTGGTCGTGCAGCGGCGAGAAGAACACCAGCTGGGCACCTTGGTTGCGCAACAGGTCGAGGTTAGCGCCATAGATGAAGGCGAACGCCTCGTCCCGCGCCACGCCAATGCGCACACCGGCCAGCGAGGCAACGCTGGCTTGCGGTTCCGGCTCGGCAAAGCTGACTGGCGGCGGCAACGCCGCATCGCAACTGGCGCCCAGCGCTTCGGCGGCAGCGTCGAGGCGGGTGTCCAGGTCATTCAGCTCGCTGGCCTGCACCAGGCCCAGGTGGCGGCTGGGCAGCTCGATGCCGCGCTCGCGGGACAAGCCGCCATACCAGCGCAAGCCCTCGGTCAGGCTGCCTTCGAGCAGTTGCGCATGACGCAGGCTGCCTACCCGATTGGCCAGCACGCCGGCGAACGGCAGATCGGCCTGGTACCGCGCCAGGCCCAGGGCCAGGGCGCCGAAGGTCTGGGCCATGGCTGTGCCGTCGATCACCGCCAGCACCGGCACGCCAAAGTGGCGCGCCAGGTCGGCGCTTGACGGGGTACCGTCGAACAGCCCCATCACCCCTTCGATGAGGATCAGGTCAGCCTCGCCAGCAGCTTCCCACAGCAGACGACGGCTTTCCTCGGCACCGATCATCCACAGATCCAGCTGATACACCGGCGCGCCACTGGCCCGTTCGAGAATCATCGGGTCAAGAAAGTCGGGCCCGCATTTGAACACCCGCACCTTGCGCCCGAGGTTGCGGTGCAGGCGGGCCAGCGCAGCAGTGACGGTAGTCTTGCCCTGGCCAGAGGCCGGCGCCGCGATCAACACGGCGGGGCAGTGCCGCGATCGACTCACAGTTCGACGCCTTTCTGTGCGCGGATACCGGCCTGGAAGGCGTGCTTGAGCATGCCCATTTCGGTCACGGTGTCGGCCAGTTCGATCATCTCGGGCTTCGCAGCGCGGCCAGTGACAATCACATGCTGCATGGGCGGGCGGGCCTGAATGTCGGACAGTACCTGGTCCAGGTCGAGGTAACCATGTTTGAGGGCGATGTTGAGCTCGTCCAGCACCACGAACTGTACACCCGGGTCCTGCAGCAACTGGCGCGACACCGCCCAGGCGGCTTGCGCAGCGGCGATGTCACGCTGGCGGTCCTGGGTTTCCCAGGTAAAGCCCTCGCCCATCACGTGGTAGCGCACCTGTTCGGGGAAGCGACGGAAGAACAGCTCCTCGCCGGTGCTGTTGCGGCCCTTGATGAACTGCACCACACCGCATTGCATGCCGTGGCCCAAGGCGCGCGCGAGCATGCCGAAGGCCGAACTGCTCTTGCCCTTGCCATTGCCGGTCAGCACCAGCAGCAGGCCACATTCGTTAGGGGAATTGGCGATGCGTTCGTCGATGACCGCCTTCTTGCGCTGCATGCGCGCCAGGTGGCGTTCGTCGCGTTCGGTGGAATCGCTCATCAGGGTTCTCCGCTGGCTGGCACCACAGCAATGCGCGGCGACAGGTAATAGGCAGGCAAACGGAGAACGCGCAGAGGCCATGGCTGGGCGCCACGGTGCACCGCGCATCACCCTCCGTGATGCCGTTGGCAGTATCAGGCCGGTCTCCGGGCTTGTGAGTGGGCCTTGGCCCTGGCCTGCGCGCCTTCCCGGATGCTGGCACCCAGTGGCCCTGCGCGGCCTTTTACTCATCCACCGTTGCGGGGGCAGCGCCGGAATCGCGCCATGCTGGCGCCCACCGGCTTCCCAGTTTCACCCTGCCCAGTCGGGGCTGGCAGGGCACCTGAAACACGCCGCGAAGGTTAGAGGGTTGCACCGGGAGCGTCAATCGAAGCGGGTGGTCTGGCGGGTGAGCAAAACACCTTGAATCCAGGCAGCCGGTATCGGCCCCAAGCTCGAGGGGGCCGCTAAACAGGCATGGATATCAAGGGTTCTGTGCCAGATGCCCTTGCGGAATCACCCGCTTGGCCTGCAGGTAGGCCTTGGCCCAGTAGCTGTTTGACAGGTAGTCCAGGCGCACGGTGCCACCGGTGGAAGGTGCATGTACGAAGCGGCCGTCCCCGACATAGATGCCGGCATGGCTGACCTGCGAGCCGCCACTGGTGGCGAAGAACACCAGGTCACCAGACTGCAGCGAACTGACATCCACCGTCGGTGCGCGCATGACAATCATCTCTCGCGTCGAGCGCGGCAGGCTGATGCCAGCAGCATCACGGTACACATACTTGATCAGGCCGCTGCAGTCGAAGCCGGAGTCCGGGGTATTGCCCCCCCAACGATAGGGCGTGCCTACCAGACCAATGGCGCGAATCAGCACGTCATCGGCAATCGGTGAAGGACTGGGCTGGCTATAGGTAACCTGCGGCTGTACCACAGGGGCCGGCGCAGGCGCACGGCTGGAGCATGCAGCCAGCAAGGCTGCCAAGGAGAGAAATGCGAAGCGCGCCATCTTTACCATGGCCAGAACATCCTGTCTGAGACCGCTGCGCTGCAGCCGAAAAGAGTTGAGAGTTTAGATTAGACGCTTTCTGTAAATGCGCACGGCGGCGAGCTTTTTTTCAAAGCATCACCGCCGCGGCAGGGTACATCATTTTGATATCAGTTGCGCGCGATGTTGGTCGGCGCCATGGCCAAGGCGCGCTTGGCTTCAATGAAGGTCTTGCTCCAGTAGCGATCACCGAGGCTGTCGATGCGCACACCGCCACTGCGACGGCTGCTGGAGTGGATGAACTGGTTGTCACCCAGGTAGATGCCGGCATGGCTTACCCGGCCGCGGCCATTGGTGCTGAAGAACAGCAAGTCACCTGGCTTGAGCTTGTTGCGGGCCACTTTCGGCGCATCAACGTTGATCATTTCACGCGTGGAGCGCGGCAGCGTCATGCCCGCCTCTTCGCGGAACAGGTAACCGATGAAGCCACTGCAGTCGAAGCCGGACTTTTCCGAGGTACCACCAAAGCGGTAGCGGGTGCCGATCAAGGACATGCCGCGCTCGAGAATGCTGTCAGCCAGAACCGGCAATTGGTAAGGCTTGCCGCCGGAGAAAGACGCCAGGTCATCTTCGGTGGCCAGCTCTTCCGGCTCGCCGAATACCGACGAGGAAGAGGCCTTGGCCTTGATAGCCGATTGTGCAGTGATCGGGGTGTGATCCTGGGGCTGAGATACCGGGCCTTGGGCCGCGCAGCCAAAAAGCAGGGTCACGAGTGCGAGTGGCACGAGGGGTGCGAAGCGCTTCAGCATGGGCACGACCGTGTCTGTAATCCTTTAGAAGGGTGAAACTATGCCCTCTATCATGGCCATTTGCAAATTTTATCGAAAAAGATGTGACTTTTTTGTTTTACCGCTCTGGCCCAGGGTTTTCAGGGGGTTACCAGCCGAGGGTTTCCTTGAGAAACGGAATGGTGAGCTTGCGTTGTGCCTGCAGCGACGCCTGATCGAGGCGCTCGAGCAAGTCGAACAACGCGCTCATGCTCCGCGCGCCACGGGTGAGGATGAAATGGCCGACTTCGTCGGTCAGGTGCAGGCCACGGCGCGAAGCTCGCAGCTGCAAGGCGCGCAGCTTGTCTTCGTCGGACAGGCCGCGCATCTGGAACACCAGGGCCAGGGTCAATCGCGACTTCAGGTCCGGCAGCTTGATCGGCAGCTCACGCGGTGATGCCGAGGCAGCCAGCAGCAAGCGTCGGCCGCTGTCGCGCAGGCGGTTGAACAAGTGGAACATGGCCTCTTCCCAATCCGCCTTGCCGGCGATCACATGCAGATCGTCGATGCACACCAGTTCGTACTGGGCCAGGTAGTCGAGCAGTTCCACGCCACGGTCGAGCAACTGCGCCAGCGGCAGGTAGACAGCGGGCTCGCCACGTTGCTGGAAGCGATGGGTGGCGGCCTGCAGCAGGTGGGAACGGCCAACACCCTGCTTGCCCCACAGGTAGATAAGGCTCTCGGTCCAGCCGGCGTCGGCTTCGCATAGCCGCTCGACGTAACCCAATGCCGCAGCATTGGCGCCCGGATAGTAGTTGATGAAGGTGGCGTCATCGCGCAGGCGCACACCCAGGGGCAACTGGATCGGTGGTTTCATGCTCGCGGGCGGTCGACGGGACCGCTGGGGGCCTTTGGTGAACAATCTGCAAAGTCTATACCCGCAACGCGGGGCGCACAATCTCGACTGCAGATAGGGCAAGCAAAATCAACAAGTTGCGCAGCACAAGCGAGCGGCGGATGCAGGACAAACCGTGCTCAGCGCCCGCGAGATCGGGCGCCGCGAGGCGACGCTCAATTTCGCGGGCGCGAAACAGCTCAAGACGAAACACAGGGTGTTCAAAGCTCCGGGTCGATGTTCCCAGCGTACATATCCGATTCCTTGTACAGGGCATGCACATGCCGCAGCAGCACCATGATCACCGCCGCCACCGGCAGCGCCAGCAGCACACCGGTGAAGCCGAACAGTTCACCCCCGGCGAGGATGGCAAAGATCACCGCAACCGGGTGCAGGCCGATGCGATCGCCCACCAGCAGAGGGGTCAGCACCATACCCTCCAGCGCCTGCCCGACCATGAACACCGCAACGATGCCCAGCATCGGGTACAGGTCGCCACCGAACTGGAACAGGCCGGCCACCAGCGCGGCACCAATGCCAATGATGAAGCCCATGTACGGCACGATGGCCGCAAGGCCTGCAAGCATGCCGATCAGCAGACCGAGTTCGAGCCCCACCAGCATCAGGCCGGCTGAATAGATGACGCCCAGGGCCAGCATCACCATCAGTTGCCCGCGCACGAATGCCCCCAGCACTTCATGGCATTCACCTGCCAGGCCCATCACCTGCGGCTCGCGCTGGCGCGGCAACAGGCCGCGCAGCTTGCCCATCATCAAGTCCCAATCGCGCAGCAGATAGAAGCCCACTACCGGGATCAGCACCATGTTGGCCAACCAGGCCACCAACGCCAGGCTTGAGGCAGTGGCCTGGGACAGCAGCATGCCGACGATATCGGTGGTCTGCCCCATGTGCGCGCCGATGGCGGCCTTGATCTTGTCGAATTTCCAGAAACCATCGGCCAGGCCAAGGCGGCTCTGTACCCACGGCAGTGCGACATGCTCCAGCCAGTCGAGCATCTGCGGCGCCAATTCGTACAGGCGCACCAACTGCTTGGCCAGCATCGGCACAAGCACCAGCAACAACGCCAACAGCAACAGGGTGAACAGGCCGAACACCACCACCACACCCCAGGTACGCGAAAGCCCCAGGCGCTCGAGACGATCGACCAGCGGGTCGGCCAGGTAGGCCAGCATGATGCCGACCAGGAACGGCGTAAGAATATTGTGCAGGCTATAAAGCAGCACAGCGATCAGCAGTGCAGCGCCCAGCCAGATCCAGCGACGCATGTCAGTCACGGCAAGCGCCCCTTACCAGCGAAAACGCAAGCCGTCGAACGGCTTGGGTGCTGGCTGCGCAGGCGCGGGCTGCGCGGCTGCGGCGTCCACTGCCGGTACTGGCATGGCCGGCACCGCCGGTGCCTGCTCGACCGGCACTTCCTGCAGCTTGGCCAGGCCAAGCTGGGCACGTAGCTGTTCACGATTGCCCGTAACCCCGTAGGTCAGGGTAGTGCCTTCAGCCGCCTGCAAGCGTGGGCCATAGGGCTCAAGCACGCGGGCCAGCTCGGCATAGCGCTGCAGGTTCATGCCCTGCACTTGCACCTGCAACTGGCTGCTGGCACCCGGCCGGGTAACGTAGCGTGGCGCCAGGCGGCTGCTTACAGCCATCATCACCGCGTCAGCCAAGGCGGCCTGGTCGGCGCCCTCGGCAGTGCCCTGCTCACGCTGGTCGCCCAGCCACAGCTGCCACTTGCCCTGCCACTTGCCGTCGGCTTCCTGGGCGTGTACCGCCAGCAAGGCATCGGCGCCGTAGCGCTCGGAAGCTTCGCGCAGTGGCGCCGGATCGTTGCCTTCGATCTGCTTGGCATTGGCGACCAGCTGCTCCTGCAAGTCGGCCAGCGGCAAGCGCAACGGCAGACCCCGGTGCTGGGCGGCGCGGCGCAGGGGTTGGGCACTGGCCTGGCCATCACCGACCAGGTTGCTGCCCTCGACCGTGTCGTTCAACCACCACCCCAGTATCGAGGGCCGGTTACTGCCCCACAGTGCCAGGCCAGCCTTGCGCAAGGCCCGCTCGGTGCTACCTGGGTCGAACTCGACCACTACCGACTCGGGCGGGCCGGCTTCGCTGCCCACCTGGTTGATGATTTGCTGTGGGTCCTTGCGCAGCTCGGCCAATGCAGGGCTCTGCACGGCCTTAGGGTCACCGGTCAGACGCTGCACCAACGTGTCCAGGGCTTTGACTGTGGCCGCGGTACGGGCTTCGGCGCCCGGCCCGGTGACCGGCTCGCGCACCTGATAAAGGCCGGAGACATTTTCAGCCAGGGCAGTGGCCGAGATCAGGGCCAGGCAACCGGCTGCCAGAATATTGAACAAACGCATGGAGGATTCCTGTCCAGTCGAGCTTCAAGCCGTAAGCTTCAAGCTGCAAGAAAAAGCAGGCCGAGCGCCGGGCTGCATTGTTGTGCAGCGTAAAGCTCGTTGCTTGCAGCTTATACACATGCAACCGCATCAACCACCCTCCAGCTTTTTTCAACAATTACCGCCCTGCCCGTCGGCCTGAGGATGGCCGCTGCCCGGCAACCCTGATAAAATCGCGCGCCTTCACAGACCACTGACGTTTCAGACCGCCGCCGCTTATCAGCCGGCCTTGGCCGTCATGGTCGTTTTTAAGAATCCCTCCCTCCTAAAGGCCTGGATCAATGAGCAAGCAACCCTCCCTGAGCTACAAGGACGCCGGTGTAGACATCGACGCCGGCGAAGCACTGGTCGAACGCATCAAGGGCGTGGCAAAACGCACCGCACGCCCTGAAGTCATGGGTGGCCTGGGCGGCTTCGGCGCCCTCTGCGAGATCCCGGCCGGCTACAAGCAGCCGGTGCTGGTCTCCGGCACCGACGGCGTCGGCACCAAGCTGCGCCTGGCGCTGAACCTGAACAAGCACGACAGCATCGGCCAGGACCTGGTCGCCATGTGCGTCAACGACCTGGTCGTGTGCGGCGCCGAGCCGCTGTTCTTCCTCGACTACTACGCCACTGGCAAGCTGAACGTTGACGTGGCCGCCACCGTGGTCACCGGCATCGGCGCCGGTTGCGAACTGGCCGGCTGCTCGCTGGTCGGTGGTGAAACCGCCGAAATGCCTGGCATGTACGAAGGCGAAGACTACGACCTGGCTGGTTTCTGCGTAGGCGTGGTGGAAAAGGCCGAAATCATCGACGGCTCCAAGGTTGCCACCGGTGACGCGCTGATCGCCCTGCCATCCTCGGGCCCGCACTCCAACGGCTACTCGCTGATCCGCAAGATCCTCGAAGTGTCGGCTACCGACATCGAGAACACCCAGCTGGACGGCAAGCCGCTGACCGACCTGCTGATGGCGCCGACCCGCATCTACGTCAAACCGCTGCTGCAGCTGATCAAGAACACCGGCGCAGTCAAGGCCATGGCCCACATCACCGGCGGCGGCCTGCTGGACAACATCCCGCGCGTACTGCCGAAAAACGCCCAGGCCGTGGTTGACGTGGCCAGCTGGCAGCGCCCGGCGGTGTTCGACTTCCTGCAGGAAAAGGGCAACGTCGACGAGCACGAAATGCACCGCGTACTGAACTGCGGCGTGGGCATGGTCATCTGCGTGGCCCAGGACCAGGTCGAAGCCGCCCTGAACGAACTGCGCGCCGCCGGTGAGCAACCGTGGGTAATCGGCCACATCGCCGAAGCCGCCGAAGGCGCTGCCCAGGTCGAGCTGCAGAACCTCAAGGCACACTGATGCCGAGCAAGACCTGCAATGTAGTGGTACTGCTGTCGGGCTCCGGCAGCAACCTGCAAGCCCTGATCGACAGCTGCCAAGGGCAGGACAGCCCGGTGCGTATCCGCGCGGTGGTTTCCAACCGCGCCGATGCCTACGGCCTGCAACGCGCCGCAGCGGCCGGCATCGACAGCGTCGTGCTCGACCACACCCAGTTCGACGGCCGTGAAGCCTTCGATGCCGCGCTAATGGCGCGCATCGACGGCTTTGCCCCGGACCTGGTCGTGCTGGCCGGTTTCATGCGCATCCTCAGTGGCGGCTTCGTGCGCCACTATCAGGGCCGCCTGCTCAACATCCACCCGTCGCTGCTGCCCAAGTACAAGGGCCTGCATACGCATCGCCGGGCATTGGAAGCTGGCGACGCCGAGCATGGCTGCAGCGTACACTTCGTGACTGAGGAACTCGATGGCGGCCCACTGGTCGTACAGGCTGTGGTACCGGTGGCGTCTGATGACACCGTCGAAAGCCTGGCACAGCGGGTACACCATCAGGAACACCTGATCTACCCACTGGCGGTGCGCTGGTTCGCTGAAGGGCGCTTGCGTCTTGGCGAACAGGGTGCATTACTGGACGGCCAGCCACTGGCGGCCAGCGGTCACTTGATTCGATCCTAGGAGAATTTATGCGTCGCGCCCTGCTCTTGGCTCTCGCCGTGCTCGCCCTGCCCCTCCAGGCAGCTGATCTGAAGCCGTTCTCGGCAAGCTACACTGCCGACTGGAAGCAGCTGCCCATGAGCGGCACCGCCGAGCGCAGCCTGGTCAAAAATGCCAACGGTACCTGGGACCTTAACTTCAAGGCTTCCATGATGATCGCCAGCCTGACCGAGCAAAGCACCCTGCGCCTGGAAAACGACACCCTGCTGCCGCAGAAGTATCACTTCGAGCGCGGCGGCCTGGGCAAGGCCAAGAAGGTCGACCTTGACTTCGACTGGAGCACCAAGAAGATCACCGGCAGCGACCGTGGCGATGCCGTCAGCCTGCCACTGAACCGCGGCGTACTGGACAAGTCCTCCTACCAGTTGGCCCTGCAGCACGACGTGGCCGCAGGCAAGAAGAGCATGACCTACCAGGTGGTCGACGGCGACGAGATCGACACCTACGACTTCCGCGTGCTGGGCACCGAAAAGGTCACCACCAAGACCGGCCAGGTCGATGCCGTGAAGGTCGAGCGCGTGCGCGATCCCAGCCAGAGCAAGCGCATCACCGAGCTGTGGTTTGCCAAGAACTGGGACTACCTGCTGGTGCAACTGCGCCAGGTAGAGACCGATGGCAAGGAGTACGTGATCGTGCTGCAGGATGGCACGGTCGATGGCAAACCGGTGAAGGGCAACTGATCGCGCACTGCCTGTAACACCTGAAGCCCCGCCCTGTGCGGGGCTTTTCTTTGCTGCGAAGAAGCCCTCCAGGCAGCATCCCTTCGAGCTTCATGAAACTTGTTTCATGCCTGTTTTACTTACTTAGTCTGCTAACAAACTCTATAAAGAAGACGTGCGACACACTGTCGCAGCCATCTTGAAGAAGTGGAGTTTACCGATGACTGTCCAAGTAACCGAACGCGACGAATCGAGAATGTCCCACGAAGGCCTGGCCGCTGGCGTGCGGATCTGGGATGTGTACCAACAAGGTCAACTGGTGGGCATGTTCCATAACGAACACGAAGCACACCAATACCGCGTTGAGCTTGAAGACCTGGAAAACCAGCGCGCCACACAATGACCCTGCCCATTGCGGCGAACCCCTGACTCGCCTGGGCTGAGTGAGCAACCCCACAATGCTGCGGCATTGCCGGAGCATCGTGGGGTTGCCATGACAGGGCCTACACCGCCCCGAAACGCACCTCTACCGACAGGCTGCCCAGGTTATCGCTCAGGCCAGCCCCGTAACGCCCGTCCAGGTCGTCATTGATGCACAGCTGCAACTCACCTTGCTGGCCACGCGGCAATTGCACCTGGTTGCCGACCAGGAACGGCACGCCGCTGTTGCCGATACGCCCGATCAACGCCCCTTCCGGTTGACCAGGCAAGGCATAGCCGGGCTTGGCGATCAACCTTGGGTTGCCCGCCGCGCCAACCATGCCGGTGGCCGGGTTCGCCGTCCACTGCCCGCCCGTGCATACCGCCAACTGCCAGCTCTGCCCATTGACCTGCATGCCCGTGCCCTGCCATGCCTGGTTGGCCTGCACCTGCACGGTGCGCTTGAGCAGGTCGCTGGCCACCACGTCGGCGGCCTGGAACGTCAACGCGGTGATGGTCAAGGTCGGGTTGGCGGTGCCGGTAGTGGGGAACACGCCGTCGCCGACCAGGAACAGGTTGGGGTGGTCCCAGCTGCGCTGGTCCTTGTCCACCACCGACTTGGTGCGGTCCGAGCCCATGCGGTAGGTGCCCATCAGGTGGCCAGCGCCGTAGAACGCGTAGTTCTGGCCGTCGTACTCGAACACCGTTTGCGAGCCGGGCTCGAGCTTAGGGTTCAGGTCGGTCAGCTCGGTAGCGCCCATCAGCTCGGTGATGATGTACGTAGCGGCCAGGCGCGCCTGCTTGAAACCCTCCTTGGTGTAGTCGGACAGTTCGTAGGTGATCTGCGGCCGAGGCAGGCCCAATCCGTCGGAGAACTCCGTACTCCTCTCCACCCGGCACAGCGCATTATCGGGGTCTTTCTCCACCTGCTCGACCAAGAAGCCCAGACGGAACTGGCGGGTCAGCACGCTGTTGAGCTGCTGCACCAGCGCCTGGCCGGACAACGCCAGATTGCTGGGGTTAGCGCCGCCGTGGTTGGTGCCGTCGATGAAATCACAGACCGAGGTGTAGGGGTCGTTCACCGACCAGTTCCAGCCCTCGTTGCCGATTTCGATACGCCAGGCGGCACGCTGGCTGCGGAACGGGCCATCGCGCATGTCCTCGATCCCCGAGGTGGACAACGGCCCCCGGAACGGGAACAGCGGCTTGCCTTCGGGCATCAGGCCCCAGGCCAGGTACACCGGGTGGTCAGCCAATGCCTGGCCGACCTGGCCGCTGCTGTTGGCAACCCCTTTAGGGCTGTTCGGGCCGATGGAGTTGAGCAGCAGCTTCGGCGTTTCGATCGCGTGGGCGGCGATCACGTAGCGTTTGCCCTGGGCCGTGCCGTTCTGGCGCGTACCGTTGTTCTGGTACTGGATGAAATCGATGCCCGTGACCCCATTGGCATCGACCTGTACCTGGCTCGCCACGGTCTGGTAAAGGATGCGCACGTTGCCGGTATCCAGTGCCTTGGCCATGGTCACGGTGGCGTCGTACTTGGCCTGGATCGGGCAGATCGGCGTGCAGCTGGTGTTGCCTGCGCACACCCGGCGGCCGTTATCATTCTGCGAGTTGCGCCCGGCCGGGGTCTGCCGGACGTTGAGCGTGACACCTGGGTACGGCTTGCCGTCGGGCCCCTTCTCCGGGCTCTGGTACACGGTGCCCGTGACGTGCTTGCCCAGGCCCTGGTCGACCAGCGACGGCGGGATGCCATGCATGCTGTATTTGTAGCCCTGCGGGAAGGTCACGCCCAGGTAGGTCTGCGAGGCGACATCGGCGGACACGCCCATCTCCTCCTCGGCGCGGCAGTAGGCGGTCTGCAGGTCGTCGTAACTGATCGGCCAGTCGACCCCGACGTTGTACGCAGTGCGCATGCGAAAGTCGTTGGGCAACAGGCGCAGGGCCGTGCCCATCCAGTGCCACATGGTGCCGCCGCCTACCCGCTCGTAGGTGCTGGCGAACAGGTGCGGCCCCTTCTGCACCAGGTAGCTTTTCTGCGCCTTGTTCGGGTCTTGGCTACCTGCGGTGATCAGGTCCTGGATGGTCGCCCGTGGCGCGAACTGCGTGGCCGGGGTCTGCTCGCTCTGCTCAGGCGGGTACGGCGACTCGGGCGCCTTGAGCACCGCGTTGTAGAAGCGCTCCAGGTACTCGCTGCGATTCGGTGGAATGGCCGGGCCCGATTCGAGCACCAGCACTTTCAACCCGGCCAGGCCCAACTGGTAGGCCATGACACTGCCGGCCATACCGGCGCCCACCACGATCACATCGGCGGTTTCGATGTTCTGGGTTTGTACATTGCTCATGGCTGCTGCCCTTCCTTGGCGTCGACACCGGTGAATTGCTTGAGGGTCGGTGGCTGCTCACCCCAGTATCCGAAGTGGAACTGGCTGTAGCCCATGGGGTGGGATTGGGCGATCTTCCACGCCCAGCTTTCCTTGTAGGCCTGGTCGGAGACCACACGCGTGTCACCCTTGCGGGCGCTGCCCAGGTCGTAGGGTTGGTACCAACTGCCGAGCAGCCACAGCTTCATGATCGAGCGGGCGCCCTGGGCGATTTGCGGGTTCGCGTTATCGAGCACGGCGCTGGCGATTTGCGCAGGCGGCTGGCTCTGGATGCTGGCGTACAGCTCCAGCAGGCTGCTGAACGCCTCGAGGCCCATGCCTTGCTGGGCGGTGGCGAAGAACACCGGCGGCAGGTTGATCGGGTCGACGGAAGGCGCCAGCAGCTTGGCCGACAGGCCAGTGAGCACGGCGGACAAGCCGATGAAGTTTTGCAGGTTCTGGTCGCTCATGGCATCACTCCTTGGCGCCGGTGGATTGGGCACGTTCAAGCAGGAAAGTGAAATCGGCGAAGCTGGTGCGCGGTGACTGGGTCACGCGGGTGGTCGCGTTGTTGTGGCACTCCATGCAGCTGGACGAGGCCTGCGGGGTGGTGCCCTGGTTGTAGGTCTCCAGGGTGGCGTTGGCCAGGAAGTTCGGCGCAGGCGTACCTAACGGGTTGGTCGGCGACGGCACCTGGCAGTCATCGGCCGGGGCGGTGGGCCACTGGGTGCTGATCAGGTGGTAGTTGGCCCACACCGTGCCCTTGAGCGCGCCTTGCCACTGCGTGTTGAGCTGTTGGGTAGCGGCGGTGATGGGAATTTCGCGCACGATCTGCGAGGGGATGGCCTTCTTCGACGGGTCCCACGGTGGCGCGGGCGGCTCGTTCACCGGGCGGTCGCTGGCCTGGGAGTCGTAGAACAGGTAGGGCCCCTTGCGCTCGTTCATTGGCGTGGTCTTTTCCGGCACGTTGCGCACGTGCTCGAACGTCGACCATACCCACTGTGGTGCGCCTTCGGTCTTGTGCACGATGTGCAGGCCTACTAGCCCGACCTTCTGCGCAATGCACGACTCGGGGATCACCGCCCCCTTGTTCGGGTCGGCGTTGCCGGGGGTGTAGACCAGCGCGTCGACGGCGTGGAACTCCTGCGGGTTGTCGCTGCCATCGAGCACTTTCCAGGCCGACTTGACCATGATCGCGCCGACCTGCTGGGCCTTTTGCGAACCGCAGGCGAAAGCGATGCGGTTGTCGGCCTTGCTCAGAAACGCTTGCTGGCCTTCCTTGCTGTAAAGGCCATTGTTGACGATGTCATCGAACATCGGCTGGTTGACCATGATCGCGTTGCGTGTGTAGGTGCCGCTTTGGTCAACCAGCGGGCCGGTCTTGAACGGCTGGATGAACTCATCGAGCACACCGGCGACCTTGCCCATCTGTTGCAGCACCGGCAAGTCACCCTTGCCTTGGCAGGCCTCAGGCACGGGCGCCTGCTGGTCCCAGGCGACGGGCTTCTGACCCTTGGGCAGGAAGATCTCGTAGCTTTCTTTCCACGACTCCCACACGGTCTTGCCGGGCGCGCCGATCTTCGCCGAGGTGTTGGCACTGCCGTCGGCATTGGCGGGCCAGTTCAGGGCGACGAAGGTTTGCCACGACAGCACGTCGAAATCGTGTTGCAGGTTGTCCAGGGTGAAGGGGGGATTGGCGGTGACATCGAAGGGAATCGCAGGTGACAGCACCGGCGGGCTGGCCGCATCGGCCATGGCGAACGCACTGGTGAAACTTGCACCCAGGCACGCCAGCCGTTTCAGGGTTATTTTCATTGTCGTCTCCTCAGCAGATAAAGCGTCGGGACGACGAGGCGTAGTGGCCCTTCCTGGACCGAATGTTCAGCGCTATCCCTGACGCTAAGCTGGAGGCTAGCCGTTGTGCCGGAACCCTAGGAAATGTCCGACGAACGGAGGGAACCAAGACGATAGTGCAACTGACTAACTGCGCCGGTTCGGCGAGCGACGCCCCCTTTCGCGACACAAGGCCAGCGTCCTCTTGAGAACGCGCGTGTCACGAAAGGGCCGCAGAGCGGCCCTGCGATCTTGAATAACCGCATTAACGCCAAGGCGGGATTTTCGTGCTTACCACATCAGATCATCAGGGATCTTGTAAGCCGCGTACGGGTCGTCTTCGTCCGTTTCCTCGACATGGCTGTTGAGCAGCAGAATACGGCCAGGGTCGCGCTCCTGGATCTTCAATGCGGCCTCACGAGGGATAACCTCGTAACCACCGGCATGGGCTACCACGGCCAGCGCACCGTTGCTCAGCTTGGTACGCATCAGGGCGTTGACGGCAATGCGCTTGACCTTCTTGTCGTCGACGAAGTTGTAGTAATCCTCGGTGCTCAGCTTGGGCAGGCGAGTGGCCTCGATCAGTTGCTTGACCTGCGCGGCACGGGCCTTCTGCTCGGCCTTTTCCTGCTGCTGGCGGTTCAGCTCCTGGTCACGCCGGGCTTTTTCAGCCATGGCTTCCTTGGCCATGCGCTGCTGGCTGTCGTCGACTTCGACCTGGCCTTTGTGCTCCATGCGCTTCTGTTTCTTTTCAGCTTTGTTGGTCTGCGAGACCTGTTTCTGGTTGACCAGACCGGCTTTGAGCAATTGGTCGCGAAGGGAAAGGCTCATGAATATTCACTCACTTATGCAACAGCTCAGCCGCAGCTGGGCAGGTTCTTTTCCTGACGTTTGGCTTCCCCCCAAAGGGCATCCAGCTCGTCAAGGTCACAATCTTCAATGGGGCGGCCACTGTCGCGCAATGCCTGTTCGATAAAACGGAAACGTCGTTCGAACTTGCGATTGGCGCGGCGCAGCGCATGCTCTGGGTCTTGCTTGAGGTGGCGGGCCAGGTTGACCGCAGCAAACAGCAAGTCGCCGACTTCATCTTCCAGCGCATCGGCGTCGCCGTCGGCCATGGCCTGCAGCACTTCATCCAGCTCTTCGCGGACCTTGTCCAGCACCGGCAACGCCGCCGGCCAGTCGAAACCGACCGTGGCCGCACGTTTTTGCAGTTTGGCTGCCCGCGACAGCGCCGGCAAGGTTGCCGGCACGTCATCAAGCAGCGACAGCTGTTCGGGCTGGCTCTTCTCCGCGCGCTCTTCGGCCTTGATTTCTTCCCAGCGCGACTTGACCTGGGCTTCGCTCAGACTGGGCGTGTCCACCGGCGCGTACAGCTCGCCAGTGGGGAATACGTGCGGGTGGCGGCGGATGAGCTTGCGGGTGATGCTGTCGACCACGCCATCGAACTCGAAACGCCCTTCTTCGCGGGCCAGCTGGCTGTAGTAGACCACCTGGAACAGCAAGTCGCCCAGCTCGCCTTGCAGGTGCTCGAAATCGCCGCGCTCAATGGTGTCAGCGACCTCGTAGGCCTCTTCGATGGTGTGCGGGACGATGCTGGCGTAGTTCTGCTTCAGGTCCCACGGGCAGCCGTACTGCGGGTCGCGCAGGCGGGCCATGAGGTGCAGCAGGTCGTCAAGGGTGTAGGTCATACAGGCAGGTCCTTCGGTGGTGGCTTCTTCGCGGGCTTGCCCGCTCCCACAGGTACGGTGCAGATTTCGAAACCTGCATCCATCCTGTAGGAGCGGGTTTACCCGCGAAGCGGACGCCCCGGTCTCAAGGGGTACGATTACGCCGCGTCTCGATGATGTTCGGCAACTGCGAGATCCGCCCCAGCAGGCGCCCCAGCGCGTCCAGGCCTGGAATCTCGATGGTCAGCGACATCAGCGCGGTGTTGTCTTCCTTGTTCGAACGGGTGTTCACCGCCAGCACGTTGATCTTCTCGTTCAGCAGCACCTGCGACACATCGCGCAGCAGGCCCGGGCGGTCGTAGGCACGGATGACGATGTCGACCGGGTAGGTCTGCACCGGGATCGGCCCCCAGCTCACCTGGATCATGCGCTCTGGCTCCTTGCCTGCCAGCTGCAATACCGAGGCGCAGTCCTGGCGGTGAATGCTCACGCCACGGCCCTGGGTGATGTAACCGACAATGGCATCGCCCGGTAGCGGCTGGCAGCAGCCGGCCATCTGTGTCAGCAGGTTGCCGACACCCTGGATCTGAATGTCGCCACGCTTGCCGGTACGCGGCCCGGTAGGCTTGCGCGGCACCAGCTCGATCTGCTCGATACGCTCAGGCTCCAGCAACTGCTGGGCAGCGTTGACCAGATGAGCCAGGCGCAGGTCGCCAGCACCGAGCGAGGCAAACATGTCCTCGGCGGTCTTGACGTTGGTCTTCTCGGCCAGGCGCTCGAAATCAACCTGCGGCAGGCCCAGACGACTGAGCTCGCGCTCAAGCAAGGTCTTGCCGGCAGCAACGTTCTGGTCGCGGGCCTGCAATTTGAACCAGTGGACGATCTTGGCCCGCGCCCGCGAGGTGGTGACGTAGCCCAGGTTGGAGTTCAACCAGTCACGGCTGGGGTTGCCGTGCTTGCTGGTGATGATCTCCACCTGCTCGCCAGTCTGCAGGCTGTAGTTCAGCGGCACGATACGGCCGTTGATCTTCGCGCCGCGGCAGTTGTGGCCGATCTCGGTGTGCACGCGGTAGGCAAAGTCCAGTGGCGTGGCGCCTTTGGGCAGGTCGATGGCGTGGCCGTCGGGGGTGAACACATAAACCCGGTCAGGCTCGATGTCGACCCGCAACTGCTCGGCCAGGCCACCGATGTCGCCCAGCTCTTCGTGCCACTCCAGCACCTGGCGCAACCAGGAAATCTTTTCTTCGTAGTGGTTGGAGCTGGGCTTGACGTCGGTGCCCTTGTAGCGCCAGTGGGCGCATACGCCAAGTTCGGCCTCTTCGTGCATGCCGTGGGTACGGATCTGCACTTCCAGCACCTTGCCCTCGGGGCCGATTACCGCAGTGTGCAACGAGCGGTAGCCATTCTCCTTGGGGTTGGCGATGTAGTCGTCGAACTCCTTGGGAATATGCCGCCACAAGGTGTGCACGATGCCCAGCGCGGTGTAGCAGTCGCGGATTTCCGGCACCAGCACGCGCACCGCACGCACGTCGTAGATCTGGCTGAACTCCAGGCCTTTGCGCTGCATCTTGCGCCAGATCGAATAGATATGTTTCGCCCGGCCGCTGATGTCGGCCTTCACGCCAGTAGCGAGCAACTCGTTCTGCAACTGGTTCATCACGTCGCTGATGAAGCGCTCGCGGTCCAGCCGCCGCTCATGCAACAACTTGGCGATCTGCTTGTACTGGTCGGGCTCCAGGTAGCGGAAGGACAGGTCTTCCAGCTCCCACTTGATGTGACCGATACCCAGGCGGTGCGCGAGCGGCGCGTAGATGTCGAACACTTCACGCGCGACACGCAGGCGTTTCTCGTCATCGGCGGACTTGACCGCCCGGATTGCGCACGTGCGTTCGGCCAGCTTGATCAGCGCCACGCGCACGTCGTCGACCATGGCCACCAGCATCTTGCGCAGGTTCTCGACCTGCGCCTGCGAGCCCAGCACCAGCGACTGTCTTGGGCTGAGGCTGGCACTGATGGCGGCCATGCGCAGCACGCCGTCGATCAGCTTGGACACCACCGGGCCAAAACGCTGGCTGACCTCGGCGAGGGTGACCTTGCCCTCGCGCACCGAGCGGTAGATGACCGCAGCCACCAGAGAGTCCTGGTCGAGCTTGAGGTCAGCCAGAATTTCGGCGATTTCCAGGCCTGCCTGGAAGCTGGACGTACCATCCGCCCAGGAATGCTTGGCCGGGTTGCCCTTTTTCTCTACCTCAAGGGCAAACTCGCAGGCTTCTTTCAGCGCTGCGCGATCCAGTGCCGAATCGACGCTTACCACATGGTCCAACCATGCTTCGAGATTGATACTGCCGTCGGTGTTGACCGGCTGGTGCACTCTCACCTGTACCATCTTTGTTTTACCTTTCCATGCAGCACACCATACGGGTGTGCTGGCGATCACCGTGCGGCCGCCCTTCCGTGGCAACCACACCAAGGGGCCAGTCAGCTAGCCCGCTTCGAATAACGCCATGGCCTCGACATGCGCCGTCTGAGGAAACATGTCGAGAATCCCGGCCCTTTTTAACCGGTACCCCTGGCCGACCAGCACTTGGGCGTCTCTCGCCAGCGTGGCCGGGTTGCACGATACGTAGACCAGCCTTCTGGCCTTGAGGCGGGCGATGCCTTGCACCACCTCGAAAGCACCGTCGCGCGGTGGATCCAAGAGTACCGCAGAAAAGCCCTCGGCGGCCCATCCGGTGCCTGCCAAAGGCTGCGATAAATCGGCCTGAAAAAACCGTGCGTTATGCACATTGTTGTTCCGGGCATTGGCCGCGGCCCGATCGACCATGGCCTGTACACCTTCCACTGCCACCACTTCACGCGCCTGGCGGGCCAGCGGCAGGGCAAAGTTGCCCAGACCGCAGAACAAGTCCAGCACACGCTCGTCGGCTTGTGGCGCGAGCCAGGCCAGGGCCTGCTCGATCATCGCTGTATTGACCTGGGCATTCACCTGCACGAAATCGCCCGGGCGCCAGGCCAGCTCCAGCTGCCAGGGTGCCAGGGCAAAGCCCAACTGCGCCGCTGGGTCCACGGGCGCCGGCTCACCTTCGCCTTGCAGCCACAGCTGGGCGTTGGCCTGCTCGCAGAACGCTTGCAACCTGGCCTGGTCCTCAGCCGGCAATGGCGCGACGTGGCGCACCAGAACCGCCTCGGCGGTGCCACTGAACAGCTCTACATGGCCCAGCGCCTGCGGCTTGCTCAACGAACGCAGCACGGTCGGCAAGTGGCGCAAAATGGACTGCAAGGGTTGTACCAGCACTGCGCAATCGTCGATGGCAATGATGTCCTGGCTGGCTTCGGCGCGGAAGCCCACCTCCAGCTGACGCGCCTTGACGTCCCAGCGCACGGCCACACGGGCCCGGCGCCGGTAGCCGAATTCCGGCCCGCTCAGGGGGGCAGCCCACGCCTCGGGTTGCACGCCGGCCACCCGCTGCAACTGCTCGGCGAGTGTGCGCTGCTTCAGCGCCAGTTGCGCTTCGTGCGGCAGGTGCTGCAGGTTGCAGCCACCGCAGCGGTCGTAGTAGCGACACGGCGCCTCACGGCGCTCGGGCGCGGCCTGCAGCAACCGCTCCAGGCGTGCCTCGACCACTTTGCCACGGGCGTTGAGCACCCGCGCCTCCACGGCCTCACCGGCCAAGGCACCGCTGACGAACCAGGTACGCCCGTCGAGGAAGGCAATGCCACGGCCGTCACCGGCAAGGCGCTCGATGTCCAGGCGCTGCTTCTTGCCCACTGGGACCTGGGGGGTGCGATTGCCGCCGGCCGGCTGGAAGCGCAGGCCGCTGTTGCTTTTTTTCTTGGACATTTAGCGTGGATCAAACAGGCCAGTGGACAGATAACGGTCGCCGCGGTCGCAAATGATCGCAACCATGACCGCATTTTCCACTTCGCGGGACAGACGCAACATGGCCGCGACCGCACCACCAGAAGACACGCCGCAGAAAATGCCCTCTTCACGCGCAAGGCGACGGGTGGTGTCTTCGGCTTCCTGCTGCGACATGTCGACCACGCGGTCGACGCGGGTGGCATCGAAGATTTTCGGCAGGTATTCCTCGGGCCAGCGGCGAATGCCCGGAATAGCCGAGCCCTCCATCGGTTGCAGGCCGATGATCTGCACCGCGGGGTTCTGTTCCTTGAGGTACTGCGAGCAGCCCATGATGGTACCGGTGGTACCCATGGAGCTGACGAAATGGGTAATGGTGCCTTGGGTCTGCTGCCAGATCTCCGGGCCGGTGCTGTTGTAGTGGGCGATCGGGTTGTCGCCGTTGGCGAACTGGTCGAGCACCAGGCCACGGCCTTCGGCCTGCAGCTTCTCGGCCAGGTCACGGGCGCCTTCCATCCCCTCCTCCTTGGTCACCAGGATCAGCTCGGCGCCATAGGCCGTCATGGCGGCCTTGCGCTCGGCGGTGGAGTTGTCGGGCATGATCAGGATCATCTTGTAGCCCTTGATCGCCGCCGCCATCGCCAGGGCGATGCCCGTGTTGCCGGAGGTGGCTTCGATCAGGGTATCGCCTGGCTTGATCTGGCCGCGCAGTTCGGCGCGAGCGATCATCGACAGTGCCGGGCGGTCTTTCACCGAGCCGGCAGGATTGTTACCTTCGAGCTTGAGCAGGAGGGTATTGCTGGTTTCGCCAGCGATGCGCTGCAGGCGAACCAGTGGCGTATTGCCGACGCAATCGGCGATGGTTGGGTACTGCACGGTCATGGCGTATTTCGCAATCCGGACGGCGGGGGTGCCTATCATACCGGCAAACCCTTCGCGGCCATATCACGCAATCTGTAGTGCATATAGCTACAAGCTATAACGGTGTGACATGTGCTGGCCTCTTCGCGGGTGAACCCGCTCCTACAGGGGATCCGCTAGCCTGTAGGAGCGGGTTTACACGCGAAGCGGCCGGCACATGCAACGGCAACCTCATCCACAAGCGCAACCCGCGTTTGCCATTCTGCGCCCACAAGGTGCCGCCCTGGCGCTGGATGGCACTGCGGGCGATGCTCAGCCCCAGGCCGAAGCCACCATCCCCGGGCCGCGAACCGTCCAACCGCGAGAACGGCGCGAAAATCCGTTCCAGGTCTTCTTCAGCGACACCGCCACCCTCATCCTCAAGCCACAACCACCAATAGCTACCCTCACGCTGCCCACCCAACCGCACCACACCCTCGGCCGGC
The DNA here is from genome assembly GCF_036961695.1 of Pseudomonas sp. CGJS7. Classification (NCBI taxonomy): domain Bacteria; kingdom Pseudomonadati; phylum Pseudomonadota; class Gammaproteobacteria; order Pseudomonadales; family Pseudomonadaceae; genus Pseudomonas; species Pseudomonas sp. CGJS7. Next base: position 162,632 of record NZ_JBAMDI010000007.1, read on the forward strand.
GAGTGGCGAATGGCATTGCGCAACATGTTCTCCAGCGCCTGAGCCAGGTGGTTGAGGTTGCCCTGCACCCAGCAGTCGGCCGGTACTTCGCAGCGCAGTTGCGCAGGCGACCAGCCGCTCTCGTAGCTGGCATTTTCGGCCAGCAACTCCCACAAGGCGTGGACCTCGATCGGCTCAAGGTTCATCGGCGCACGCTCGGCGTCCTGCCAGGCCAGTTGCAGGGTGTCTTCGACCAGTTGCTGCATGCAGTCCACTTCACGGATCAGGCGATCACGCAGACGCTGCAGGTCGGTTTCACCATCGCAGGCCACCCGCAACCGGCTCAGCGGCGTGCGCATTTCGTGGGACAGGTCGCGCAGCAACTGCTGCTGCATAGCCACCGTGCCTTGCAGCCGCTCGGCCATCTGGTCAAAGGCACGCGCCAGTTCGCCCAGCTCGTCATGCCGGGCGATGGTGCGCGAGTCCAGCCGGGCCGACAGCTGATCGGCCCGCCAGGCATTGGCCTGCTCGCGAAGTTGGTTCAGCGGCACGATCAACATGCGGTACAGGCCTACACACAACAGCAAGGTGAACAGCCCCGGGATGATGCCGTTGGTGACAATGCGCCACAGCAAGCGGTGCTGCCCCGGATTGAAGCGCTGCGGCAGTTCGATCACCAGCATGCCCTGCTCCGGCGCCCCCGGGAATGGTATGCGCACCCACGGCTGGTCGACACTGCGCCGACTCATTGGCCAATCGACACCGCGCAAGCGCGTCAGACGCTGCATGATCTGTGGGTTGAGGGTGGCGCTGTCGAGCGGGCGCAGGTTGATGTCGAGCACGCCGACCCAGCCCCGTTCGCGCTGATGCATGGCCGCCACCCACTGGTCCAGCCCTGCCCGCCCGCCGCTGCGCCAGGCCTGCTCAGCTTCGGCGGCATAACCCCGCAAGGTCTGCCGTGCCGGCTCCGAGAGGAAGGCATTCTGGGTTTCCATGTGCCGGCCCCAGGTATAACTGAGGCCGATCATCAGCAGGCAAAAGCCCACCAGCAAGATGGCCAGCTTCCAGAACAGCGAATGGCGGTCGAGCATGGCTCACTCCGCCTCGCTGGCACTGAGCACGTAACCCTTGCCCCACACGGTGCGGATCTGCCGTTCGTGATAACCGATGCCCTTGAGCTTGCGACGGATCTGGCTGACGTGCATGTCCAGGCTGCGGTCATGCCGTGAATAGCCGCGCTGCAACACGTGCTGGTACAGGAATGGCTTGCTGAGGACTTCGTCGAGGTTGCGGTTGAGGATGTCCAGCAGGCGGTATTCGCTGGGGGTCAGGCCTGCCAGGCGGCTATTCAGGCGCACGTCACACAGCCCCTCATCGAACTGCAACTCGCCGCAGCCGGCTTGCTCCAGCGGGCCCTGATGCCGCCGCTCCAGGGCCACGCGGCGCAGAATCGCCTCGATGCGCACCTGCAACTCGGCCATGCTGAATGGCTTGGGCAGGTAATCGTCGGCGCCGCGCTGAAAGCCGCTGATACGATCCGCCTCGGCCCCCAGCGCCGACATCATGATCACCGGTGTGGTGCTGTGCCTGCGCAACTGCGCCAAGGCGTCCAGCCCATCAAGCCCGGGCAGCAGGATGTCCATGAGCACCACATCGAAAGCCTGGCGGCCAGCCGTTTCCAGGCCCTCCAGGCCATTGCGGCACCAGGTGACCTGGCAGCCTCCACGCTGCAGCTCTTCCTGCAGATAGGCACCAAGCACCGGGTCGTCCTCGATGGCAAGGATGTTGGTGTTGTAAATAGATACAGGATTCATTGGCAACTGCCATGCATTCTCAATTACGTGATTATTGAGCATTCGCCACCTGCCAGGCAACCGCACTGCGACCAATGCCCCGGCAACGGCGCATAACACGTACTAAAGAGATGCAATGGTGCGGCAGGCGGAGTAACTTCGCGGCTTGGCCGTTACCACTTGACGGCATCCAGGCACATCAGAGGAGGCGAGTGTGCTCGATCGCTTGGGAATCCGCAGCCGGGTACTGCTGCTGGCACTGCTACCGGCCGGCTTGATGGCCCTGGTGCTGGGTAGCTATTTCACCTGGCTGCAACAGAACGACCTGCGCACCCAGCTGCTGCAGCGCGGCAAGATGATCGCCGAACAACTGGCGCCCCTGGCTGCACCCGCCATGGCCCGGCTCGCGCCTGCGCAACTGGAGAGAATTGCCGCACAAACCCTGGAGCAGGCCGATGTGCGCGCAGTGGCGTTTCTGGCCCCGGACCGCACGCGCCTGGCCCACGCCGGCCCGAGCATGCTCAACCTGCCGCCCAGCGGCGGTACCGGCACCCAACTCCTGCAGCGCAGTGGCAACGACGCCACCCGCTACCTGATGCCAGTTTTCGGCCACCACCGCGACCTGGCCACCGACGCCGTGCCGGCCGAAGCCGAGCGCCTGCTGGGCTGGGTAGAGATCGAGTTGTCGCACGACGGCACGCTGCTGCGCGGCTACCGCAACCTGTTCACCAGCCTGTTGCTGATCCTCGCCTGCCTGGCACTCAGCGGCCTGCTGGCGCTGCGCATGAGCCGCACCATCAACGACCCCATCGAACGCATCAAGCACGCGGTCAATCAGCTCAAGGACGGCCACCTCGAAGAACGCCTGCCGACCATGGGCAGCCATGAGCTGGACGAACTGGCCCACGGCATCAACCGCATGGCCGAAACCCTGCAGAACGCCCACGAAGAACTGCAACACAGCATCGACCAGGCCACCGAAGACGTGCGCCAGAACCTGGAAACCATCGAAATCCAGAACATCGAGCTGGACATGGCGCGCAAAGAGGCACTTGAGGCCAGCCGCATCAAGTCGGAGTTCCTGGCCAACATGAGCCACGAAATCCGCACCCCGCTCAATGGCATCCTCGGCTTTACCCACCTGCTGCAAAAAAGCGAGATGACACCGCGCCAGCTCGACTACCTGAACACCATCGAGAAATCTGCTGACAACTTGCTGGGAATCATCAACGAAATCCTCGATTTCTCCAAGATCGAAGCCGGCAAGCTGGTGCTCGACAGCATACCGTTCAACCTGCGGGACCTGATCCAGGACACCCTGACCATCCTCGCTCCGGCCGCCCACGCCAAGCAGCTGGAATTGCTGAGCCTGATCTACCGCGACACGCCTGCTTCGCTGGTGGGCGACCCGTTGCGGCTCAAGCAGATCCTCACCAACCTGGTCAGCAACGCCATCAAGTTCACCCGCGAAGGCACCATCGTCGTGCGCGCCATGCTGGAAGACGAGCACGAAGACTGCGCGCAGTTGCGCATCAGCGTGCAGGACACCGGCATCGGCTTGTCACCACAGGATGTGCGCACACTGTTCCAGGCCTTCAGCCAGGCTGACAACTCACTGGCCCGCCAGCCCGGCGGCACCGGTCTGGGGCTGGTGATTTCCAAGCGCCTGATCGAACAGATGGGCGGCGAGATCGGTGTCGACAGTACCCCGGGCGAAGGTTCGCAGTTCTGGATCAGCCTCAACCTGCCCAAGGCTCATGACGATGCCGAAGCGCTGCCACCGCAGCCATTGCTGGGCCGCCGTGCTGCCATTGTCGATGGCCACGAACTGGCGCGCCAGGCACTGGAGCACCAGCTGGAAGACTGCGGCCTCAGCGTGAGCCTGTTCGCCTCCTACGACCAGTTGCTGCAGGGGGTGCAGGCCGCCAGCCAGGCCGGCCTGCCCTTCGAGTTCGCGGTGCTCGGGGCCAACCTGGGCAACCTGTCGCCCGAGCAACTGGGCCATTATCATCAGCAGCTCGAGCGTTACCACTGCCAATGCGTGGTGCTGTGCCCGACCACCGAGCAGGCGCTGTACCACCCGTACCTGCCCAACGGCCATGGCCAGTTGCTGTCCAAGCCGACCTGCACCCGCAAGCTGCGGCGCCTCTTGCTGGAGCTGGTACAACCTCGCCGTCCGCTGGCCGAGGGGAGCAACCCCAACGGCCAGCGACGACCGAAAATACTCTGCGTCGACGACAATGCCGCCAACCTGCTGCTGGTAAAAACCCTGCTCGAAGACCTGGGTGCCGAGGTACTGGCCGTCAACAATGGTTATTCGGCGGTACAGGCCGTGCAGGAAGAGTTGTTCGACCTGGTGCTGATGGATGTGCAGATGCCCGGCATGGACGGCCGCGCCTGTACCGAACAGATCCGCCTGTGGGAAAACACCCAGAGCGGCAACCCGCTGCCGATCGTCGCCCTCACTGCCCATGCCATGGCCAATGAAAAGCGGGCGTTATTGCACAGCGGCATGGACGACTACCTGACCAAACCCATCAGCGAACGGCAACTGGCCCAGGTGGTGATGAAGTGGACCGGCCTGAGCCTGGGCACACCGCAGCAGGCGCAGCCCGAACTACTGACCAACGGCGACGAACTGAAGGTACTCGACCCCGAAGAGGGCCTGCGCCTGGCCGCTGGCAAGGCAGATCTGGCGGCTGACATGCTGAGCATGCTGCTGGCCTCGCTGGACGCAGACCGCGAAGCCATACGCGCCGCCCGCGCCGCCGATGACCGCAATGGCCTGATCGAGCAGGTACACCGTCTGAACGGTGCCTCACGCTATTGCGGCGTGCCGCAGTTACGGGCAGCGTGCCAACGCAGCGAGACCTTGCTGAAGCAGGACAATCCCCAGGCGCAGCAGGCCCTGGATGAACTGGACAGCGCGATCAGCCGGCTGGCGGCTCAGGCCAGATTGAGCGCTTGAGGGGATCTGGGCCACGCTGGGTATGCCTTGACAGGCAGTGACCCACCCAAGACATGCATTGCAAAGGAGTTCCACCATGCGCGCCCTGTTGTTCAGCAGCCAGCACTACGACCAGGAAAGCTTCACCAAGGCTGCCGGCGGCACCGCCCTGGAGCTGCATTTCCAGCCCGCCCGCCTGACCCTCGACACCGCCGCCCTGGCAGAGGGCTTTGAGGTGGTCTGCGCCTTCATCAATGACGAACTCGACGCGCCGGTGCTGCAGCGCCTGGCCGATGCGGGCACGCGGTTGATCGCCCTGCGCTCGGCCGGCTACAACCACGTCGACCTGGCCGCAGCCCAGCGCTTGGGCCTGGCCGTGGTGCGGGTGCCGGCCTACTCGCCACACGCCGTTGCCGAGCACGCCGTGGCGCTCATCCTGGCACTCAACCGGCGCCTGCATCGGGCCTACAACCGCACCCGCGAAGGTGACTTCACCCTGCACGGGCTGACCGGCTTCGACCTGCACGGCAAAACCGTCGGGGTGGTCGGTACCGGCCAGATCGGGGCCGCCTTCGCTCGCATCATGGCCGGTTTCGGCTGCCAGCTGCTGGCGTACGACCCCTACCCCAACCCAGAGCTGCTGGCCCTTGGCGCCCGCTACATGCCCCTGCCCGAGCTGTTGCGCGAAGCCCGCATCATCAGCCTGCACTGCCCACTGACCGAACACACTCGCCACCTGATCAACGCGCAAAGCCTGGCCCAGTTGCAGCCCGGCGCCATGCTGATCAACACCGGTCGCGGTGCGCTGGTCGACACCCCGGCGCTGATCGACGCACTGAAAAGCGGCCAGCTTGGCTACCTGGGCCTGGACGTCTACGAAGAAGAAGCCCAACTGTTCTTCGAGGACCGCTCCGACCTGCCCTTGCAAGACGATGTGCTGGCTCGGCTGCTGACCTTCCCCAACGTGATCATCACCGCCCACCAGGCTTTCCTCACCCGCGAGGCGCTGGATGCCATTGCCGCGACCACACTGGACAACATCAACCGCTGGGCGGCAGGCAATCCACAGAACCTGGTGATGGGTTAATGCTAGGATACGCGGCATTTCTGGAGGACCCATGGTCGAACACGATTTTCGCTACACCCTTTTCAACCCGCAACACACCCTGATCGAGTGCCGCGCTTTGGTGCCGGGCCGCTATCAGGTCACGGGCAACGGCGGTTCGATGCAAAAAGGCGACAGCCTGCTGGTCACGCTCAAGGGCAGCAAGGATTTGTCCATGCGCCTGACCGTGGAAAGCGTGCGCCACCTGATCAACCCACGCGGCCAGTGGGTGGCCGTGGCGAGTGGCCCGGTATTCAACGAGCTGGAAATCCTCACCTGGCAGGTCGAGTGCGATCGCTGCGATGCGGTGCTGGGCTTCGAGTTCGCAGTAGACGCCAAGCTCGGCAAGGCAGCTCGTCAGCCGGCTGCCAGCGCCCGTATCGCAGAGCTGGGCTGGGCCAGCCGTGGCGAAAAACACCTGTGCCCGCGTTGCCAGGAGAGCGCCGAGTGAAGAATCTGCTGACCGGCGTGCTGATTGCAACCGGCCTGCTCGGCTGCGCCACGGAACCTTCCCGGCTGCAGCAGGAACGCAGCTACGTGCTGGAATGGATTGGCGAACGACCACTGATCGACTACAGCCACCTGACCTTGACCCTGGCCAGCGACGGCCGTGCCTATGGCAACGGCGGCTGCAACCACTGGTTTGCGCCTTACACGCTCGATGGCGAACACCTGAGCTTCGGCAAGGTCGGCAAGACCCGCAAGCTGTGCGCACCCGCGCTGATGGAACAGGAAAAGCGCTTCCTGCAGGCGCTGGAAACGGTGGAGCGTTGGGATGTATCACCGGTGGGGCAGATGCGCTTCTGGCCAGCCGAAGGCAAGCCGCTACGCTTCTGGCCCGAGGAAGGCTGAGGATTGCCGGGGCCGCTTTGCGGCCCTTCGCGGGCACGCCCGCTCCCACAGTTTGTCGCGTCCCCCCTGTGGGAGCGGGCCTGCCCGCGAAGGGCCGCGAAAGCGGCCCCGAATGCATCAGGCGCCTTTCAGGGCCTTGATCTTGGCCTGCAACCCTTCCAGGGTCTGCTCGCCCATCAACTGCTCACGCACCTTGCCCTTGTCGTCGATGATGTAGGTCACCGGCAACGCCTCGCTGCGCGGCAGGTCATAGCGCTCGGCCGGGTCCTGGGCAAGCACGGTGAAACCGATACCCAGGGTTTCGGCAGCCTGCTTGAGGTCCTGCCCCTGCAGGCCATCGAAGTTCACCCCCACCACCTTGACGCCATCAGCCGCCCATTGCTTGGCCGCCGCGTTCAGTTCCGGGATTTCGGTACGGCACGGTCCGCACCATTCAGCCCAGTAGTTGAGCACCAGCCAGTGCCCTTCGATCTGTTCGGCCTTAACCGTATTACCGTGTTGGTCCACGCCGTAATCGGCACCGCAACCACCGAGCAACAGGCTCGCGGTGATGGCCAGTACTGCTGCCAGACGCCTTGCCATGGGTCAATCCTTCTCGAGTTTTAAAGCAAATTGGTCAGTCGCTGCGGTTAGAATAGCCGCCACACCCAGCTGGATGCGACCCGACATGACTGATCTCACGCTCTATCATAACCCGCGCTGCTCGAAATCCCGCGGCGCCCTGGAACTGCTCGAGGCCCGCGGCTTGGCCCCGACCATCGTGCGCTACCTGGAAACCCCGCCCGACGCGGTCACCCTCAAGGCCCTGCTCGGCAAGCTGGGGATCGCCCCGCGTCAGTTGCTGCGCAGCGGCGAGGACGAATACAAAGCGCTGAACCTGGCTGACCCGGCACTGACCGACGCGCAACTGATCGAGGCCATGGCCCAGCACCCCAAACTGATCGAGCGGCCGATCCTGGTAGCCGGTGACAAGGCCGTGGTCGGTCGCCCGCCGGAAAAAGTGCTGGAGATCCTGCCGTGAGCGCGCCCTACATCCTGGTGCTGTATTACAGCCGCCATGGCGCGACCAGCGAAATGGCCCGGCACATCGCCCGCGGTATCGAGCTGGCCGGCATGGAGGCACGCCTGCGTACGGTGCCAGCGATTTCCACCGAATGCGAAGCGGTGGCCCCGGATATTCCGGCCAGTGGCGCGCTGTACGCCACCCTTGACGACCTGCGCCACTGCGCTGGCCTGGTACTGGGCAGCCCGACCCGGTTCGGCAACATGGCAGCGCCACTCAAGTACTTCCTCGATGGCACCAGCAGCCTTTGGCTAGGCGGTGAGCTGGTCGGCAAACCGGCTGGCGTGTTCACCTCCACCGCCAGCCTGCACGGCGGCCAGGAAACCACCCTGCTGTCGATGATGCTGCCGCTGATGCACCACGGCATGCTGGTGATGGGCCTGCCCTACAGCGAGTCGGCACTGCTCGAGACCCGTGGCGGCGGCACGCCTTATGGCGCCAGCCACCACGCAGGCGCCGATGGCAAGCGCGAACTCGACCCACACGAAATCGCCCTGTGCCGCGCCCTGGGCCAACGCCTGGCGACCACGGCCAAGGCCCTGGAGGCGGCGCGTGGCTAGAAAGCCCAAGGCATTGCCGCCGGTCCAATGGCTGGTACCACGCCTGCGCCTGACGCGGGCATTGAGCCTGGCATGCTTCTTCGGCCTGATCGCCCTGCTGGTGGTGAACAACCTGTGGTTCGCCAACCTGCATGGGGCCAGGGTCGAGGTGATCCTGGCGATCGAGCTGGTGCCGTTGCTGTTGCTGCTGCCAGGCATGCTGAAAGGCAGCGCCCGGGCGCATGCCTGGACCTGCTTCGTGGTGAATATCTATTTCATCAAGGGCGTGCTGGCAGCGTTCGACCCGTCGCGGGCGGTATTCGGCTGGCTTGAAGTGCTGGTGAGCCTGGGGCTGTTCATTGCCGGGCTACTGTACGTGCGCTGGAAGTTCCAGCATGAACGGCGCATGGCAGGCGAAGGCAGTTAGATTTTTCGCGGGCACGCCCGCTCCCACAGGCCCG